>JAGHUZ010000215.1 GCA_018064575.1 Candidatus Minthomonas equi | reverse complement strand
ACTCTGTCCGCTATCTGTTCCTGTGTAAGATTACATTCCTCTATCAGTCTCTTGAAACTCAGAGCCACCTCGATGACGTTCAAATCCTCACGCTGGATATTTTCGACGATAGCCATTTCTATCAAGCCACGGTCATCGGTCTTGATGATATAAGCCGGAATGGTCTGAAGTTCAGCCATCCTTGAAGCGCGGAAACGTCGTTCTCCACTGATAATCTGAAATTTCGAGCCTATCTGCCTGACTGTAATAGGCTGAATCAGCCCGAGGGTCTTTATGGACTCGGAAAGTTCTTCCAGAGCATTCTGGTCAAAAGTAGTTCTGGGCTGATATGGATTGGTGACCACCTTATTCAAAGGTATCTCGACTATGGATGTGGCCGATTTCATATCTTTCCTCTCTTCCTGAGTGAATGAACCGCTGAAATGACGTTTCTCACCGTTCCTGTTTATATCATTTGCCACAGGAATCAATGCATCCAACCCTTTTCCCAATGCTTTTTTCTCTGCCATAACACAAAGATTAATTATTTCAAAACAGCTTCTTAAATTCTGGAAACTATCTCTTTAGCTAAAGAGAGATAATTATTGGTTCCAGTTGACACGGCATCATAAAGAATCACCGGCTTCCCGTGGGAAGGAGCTTCGCTGAGTTTTACGTTCCGTTGAATCAAGGTATCGAAAACCATATTCCCAAAATGTTTCTTCACTTCTTCCACCACCTGATTGGCAAGTTTGAGACGACTGTCGAACATTGTCAAAAGGAAACCTTCTATCTGAAGAGACGGATTCAAACGGCTCTGAACCAGCTTTATGGTATTGAGCAGTTTTCCCAGTCCCTCAAGAGCGAAAAATTCGGTCTGAACCGGAATAATCACGGAATCGGTGGCCGTGAGAACATTTATGGTAGTCAATCCCAAAGACGGGGCACAATCCACGATTATATAATCGAACAAATCCTTAACATCTGACAAAGCCTTCTTCAGTACCAGTTCCCTATCTTCTATATTAAGCATTTCTATTTCGGCCCCTACAAGGTTTATATGTGAAGGCAGAAGTTTCAGATACTTGATTTCAGTATCGAAAATCACATCCCTGACAGGCTTTTCTCCGATAAGAACTTCATAAAGGGTCAAACCCGAATCCGAATCCGGGTCAAAATCCAGCCCTGATGTGGCATTTGCCTGAGGATCAGCATCTATAATCAATGTTTTTTTCTCCAGGACAGCGAGAGATGCTGCCAGATTTATCGATGTGGTAGTTTTTCCCACTCCTCCCTTCTGATTGGCAACTGCTATAATTTTTCCCATAAAAATGATTTTGACAAAAGACAAAGATAGATTTTTTTTTCTTATTACTGACCATATGTATTAGTTTTGCACAACATTATCTGTACTGATGAAAGAAAATGGAGAAATGGTACGTTATCGTCAATCCTAAAGCCGGCGGAGGGAAAGTCGAGGAAGACTGGAGCATCATAAGGCGTGAACTGATAGCCCACGGCGTTCTGTTTGATGCCGTTTTCACAGAGCATCGATATCACGCCATAGAACTGACCATTTCAGGTATCCGTCAGGGATACAGAAAATTCATTTCAATAGGAGGGGACGGCACCCTTCACGAACTCGTCAATGGAATATTTCTTCAGAAAGAAGTGCCATCATCCGAATTTACCATCGGTGTCATTTCAGCCGGAACCGGCAACGACTGGATAAGAATGCACGGAGATATCAGCGACAGGCAGAAAAACATCGAAGCCATTCTGAAAGGACAAACCATCCGGCAAGACATAGTCAAGGTGACATATACCGAATCTTGCGTACAAGGTATAAGATATATGGTGAACATAGGTGGAATCGGGTACGATTCTAATGTATGTCAAAGATGTAATAATCTCAAGTTGGCAGGTCGCAGAGGACCGATGGTTTACATTAACTCCGCCATCAAATCCTTAATCGGAAGAACATTCACACACAGTGTCATAACAGTCGACGGGAAACAGTTCTTCCAAGGGAAATATTTTTCCATAGGCCTTGGCAACGGACGCTTCTGCGGAGGTGGAATGATACAGACCCCCGATGCGGAAATAGATGACGGACTACTAAATATCACCGTCATTAAAAAAGTGTCAAAACTCAGAGTAGTTCTCCACCTGAAAGACCTTTTCAAGGGAACCATATATAACATAGACGGAGTAATCCACACCACTGGAAAGAAAATCACCGTCAGCACCAGTTCGCCGGACAGAGTCGAAGTGGATGGAGAAGTGGTCGGCGAAACCCCCGTAACATTCGAGATACTTCCACAAGCCCTCAAAGTAATCGTCAGCAAATAAGAAGCTGTCCGGTCACATACCAATCAGTATGCTTTCCCGACATCAGTCGAGACAAAGGATCTCATCAGCATAGCTGAGGGCGCATTTCCTATGGGTAATCATCAGGATGGTCTTGCGGTTGCGGTATTCGGACACCAAATGCTCCAGCAGGGTGGCCTCAGTAGAGGAATCAAGGGCAGAAGTGGCTTCATCAAGAATCAGAACCGTACCGGGGTGCAGCAAGGCACGCGCTATGGATATCCTTTGAGCCTGACCTACGCTCAAGCTGGAGCCGTTTTCACCGCAAAGGGTATCAAGTCCACTGGGGAGGTCATACACGAAATCAGCCATCGCGATATGCAAGGCTTGCCTCATTCTTTCTTCGTCCGCATCCGGTGCGGCAAGGATAAGATTCTCGCGCACAGTACCGCTCAGTAAACTTCCTCCCTGTGGAACGTACATAAAATTACCTATTGCAGCAGAGACGGAGCGCCCATCGGAAAGTTTAAGGAAAACGACTCCGCTCCGTGGTTGAAGCAGTCCCATTGCCAAGCGGGCAAGAGTACTCTTTCCACGACCGGTGCTACCCATTATCACGGTAAGGGTGCCGGCATTGAACGAATGGGAAAAATCACTGAACACGGGTACGGTCTTCCCGGGGTATAAAAAACTGACATTTTCAAAAACAAGAGAAGGTGCTTCGTCCAGAACCGGTCCATCAGCAAGGACCAGTTTCGGAAGTGCTTCCAGTTCAGAGAGTCTTTCTTCTGAACTCATTGCCTGAATGAAGGCAGGGACGTGTTTGGACAGGTCTGCCAAAGGTCTTTGAACTTGTCCCACCAATTGAAGGAAAGCTGTCATCATTCCATAAGTCACGACTCCATCCCGGATGCCGAAGATACCCCAAAGAAAAGCGATGGTATATCCAGCCATAAAGCCAAAACCAATGAGACTTCTGGCAATGGAAGTGTAGTTCAACCTCTTGACGTAGTACGTTTTGAACTTATCCAAAATCGAAGAGAACTTCTCCTTCACACTGTCAATGCCGGACAGAGACAAAACCATCGCCCTGTTTTGGAGGCTTTCCTGCACGTGCTCCAGGCTTTCGCTGTCCTGATTCCTTATGCTGTCTGTCAGGCGACGCTGCGTTTTATAGAACATTTTGGAGCCCAACAGACCTACCATCATCAGAACAATCAGCAGCGTCAGCAGGCCGGGGGCCATCATCACAAGAAAAATGGAAGCTGCAATGAGTTGGCAGACTGTCACTATGATATAGGGAATCCGTGTGCATATGAGTTCCACCAGCACACGGATATCCTCCTGGATGCGGTTCATCACATCAGCGCTGTGGAATTCATCCGGCACGTTCCAACTGCTGCCAATCACGTGGAGAAAGTGCGGATACGAAGGGCATTGGTTGCCTTGATTTGCGTCAGATTCTCCCAATAGGAACCCGCCACGTTACAGGCTATGC
>JAGHUZ010000312.1 GCA_018064575.1 Candidatus Minthomonas equi | reverse complement strand
CCTTATAACTGAGATGCTCGCAGAATCGCTGCGCGTCGATCTGGGCGCCAAGTACACCCGGAGGGGTTACCATAGGAATGCCATAGGCGACTGCCTTATCTACGAAATATTTGATGAAATCGGGACTCTGTGAAGTGTATTCAACATCCATAGCTTCGTAAAGCCCGACAGCGATGGCTTCTATTTCCTTGGTGGACATTCCTCCATAATTAATGAAGCCTTCGTAGGTGGCCACTACATCATCCATCTTATATTTTTCTTCCAGAGAATCGGTGGCGATGACTGCCCCTTTGGCAAATCCGAGTTTGCGGGCTGAGAAGTAAACGATGTCTGCCAGATCACAGAAGGCGCGGAAAGTCTCGCGTAAGCTTTTATGCCGGAATTCTTCTTCACGCTGCATAACGAGATATGCGTTTTCCGCACACAAAGTGGCATCCAATATTATCCTTATACCGTGTTCCCGGGTGATGCGGTGCACCTCCCTCAAATTCGCTATGGAGAATGGCTGACCTCCGATAAGGTTCGTGGATGCTTCCATCCTTATGTAAGGAATTTTTTCAGCACCGTATTCCCTGATTACCTTTTCCAGCAGGGGAATGTCAACGTTTCCTTTGAACGGGTCATCGGAATCGGATTTGAAAGCTTTTTCAGGGTTGACCAGCTCGACAAACTGCCCGCCGGCAAGTTGAATCTGCGTGATGGATGTCCCGAAATGGTAATTCATCGGTATAACATCTCCTTTTTTGATTAGAGCTGTCATCAAGGTGTGTTCGGCGGCGCGTCCTTGATGTGAAGGTATGACATATTTTTTACCTATTATTTCGTGGACAGCATCTTCGAGATGTGTGAAACTGGTACATCCGGCATAGGCGTCATCCGCCCACATCATCGCTCCCAACTGGCGGTCACTCATAGCATTCGTACCGCTGTCGGTCAGCATATCCAGATATACGTCGGAGGACTGCATCCGATATGAATTATATCCTGCTTCTTTCAATACATTCATTCTGGCTTCCAATGGGAGAAGATTCAGTTTTTGAACTACTTTGACCCTATGGAATTCAAGAGGAACTTCCTGTTCGGTATAGAACTTTACGTTATTCATATTTTTTCGACTTAGGATTTGCAAATGTAGTAAGAATCTGCTTTGAATGGTTCACGAATTTTATTATAGCAGATTTTTGATGGATTTGTGCTTGAAATGAGGGAGCATACCGATTTGAATATTCACGGATTAATTAATGGAAAGAGTCATATGGCTAATAAAACTGAATGCAGACAGGAGCCGGAATCTCAATTGGCTTGCCGGTATAGGTCAGTGCACCCGTTTCACAATTAATCGAATAGATTTCGTTGCGATTGTCATCGCGACAGGCACAAAGAAGCAAGCGCCCATCGGGAGTGATGGCAAAATTGCGTGGATGACGGTCTGTCGGGACGTATCCCGAGTGAGTGAGAAGTCCGTTGTTCACGTTGCGCCGAAAAATAGCTATGCCGTCCTCCTTAAGTCTGTGACTGGTATAAACATATCGGTTATCAGGGCTGACGTGTATGTCAGCGCTTCCACGCCCGTTCCCTTCATAGGCTGTTTCGGTGCTCAGGTGCTTCAAAATGCCGTTGGAATATTCAAAGGCAGTCACATAATCACCAAGTTCACTGATAAGGTAAGCGAAACGGCCATGAATGCCCAGAATAATCTTTTCATCGTCACTAAGAAGCTGTTTAAATTTAATTGTTCTCATTTCTTATGCATCTTTT
>JAGHUZ010000122.1 GCA_018064575.1 Candidatus Minthomonas equi | reverse complement strand
CGTATAACACGGAAGTCCTTCGTCCGAGAGGTGAAGCGGGTTGGCGTGGTCATCGAACTTATAATTCCCGTCAGTGTATCTGAAAGTGTCGCTCACCAGGGCTACCGTTCCTATTTCGACATTGTTGCTTCCGGCATAGCCGATGTTGATGATACGGGTCCCTTTGGGAAGGTTACAGCAGGCTCTGATGACATTGCCGGCTCCTTTGGTTGCAAGAGCATAGGCTTGCAGCAATCATGACCATTATAATTAAAAACTGTTTCATAATACGCCCACAAAGGTAGCGATTATTTTACAACCATAGAGAATATGCCATCTCTCTCATTAAATCCTGTTTTTACGGATTCTCAGTATGTCAAAAGCATCCGTTCATACGTATGAAGCAGATTTCCTTTGGGGCGTTAAAGTGATTCTTGACGGCATATCGTCTATTCAAACCAGTAACTCCGTGTAGACGCATTCTTTTCTTCATTGAACTTCGTAAGAAGTTTTTATCTTTGCACCGCAAAGGAGAGATGCCGGAGTGGTCGAACGGGGCAGTCTCGAAAACTGTTGAACGTCTTGTGCGTTCCGGGGGTTCGAATCCCCCTCTCTCCGCCAAGATAACATCCTACGTTCTTCGAAGTCGGAGGTTCCATTTCTCATCGGCAGGGTGGCAAAGGTCAGGCAAGAAAAAAACAGGTCAACCATTCGATTGACCTGTTTTTTAGTATGTCTGCAAGATTAGTTAATCTTGGCAAATTCGATGTCGGTAGCAGCTCTCTTGGCGAGTTTTTCATCCTTTGTAGCTTCTGCAAGAGCAGCCTTGGCTTCATTGACCTTACCCTGACGGGCGGCGATGATGGCTTTGAGGTAATTGGTGCAGCCGCATTTCTTGCAGCAAGTGGCGCCGTCGATAACCTTAGAGGCTTTCTTGAGGTCGTTAACGAGGATGTTGGCAAGAGCTTCGTTGAAGCAGCCTTCGCCTGCAAGAAGTTTGGCGGCTGAAGCGTAATTACCATCGAGAATGGCGAGAACACCCTTGTTATAGGAAGCTTCCTTGATGTTCGATTTTGCGAAAGCATCGGCAGCTTCTTTATACTGACCTGCGCGGAGAGCGATAACTCCTACGGTGTTATAGTAGTAAGCGTCCTTTACACAATTCTTGAGGGCGGATTTGGCCTGGTCAATCTTGTCCATGGCTACGTAAGTAACAGCGAGGTTAACCTTGGCGCGGTCACTGTTGAACTTGTCGATGGCCTTTTTGTAAACTTCAACCTTCTTGGCGTTGTCGTCTGCAAGGGTAGCGATGTGGAGGAATGTGTCTTCATCGTATTTTTCAACATCGAGGCCGGCGAGGATTTCTTTGTCGGTGTAGTTCTGGAAATCAACGTTGGCGATGAAACGGGCACGACGCAGAGCGGGAAGGATGTCGCCTTTGAGGATGGTGAATACCTGAGACATATTACGAATTTCTCTCTCTCTGACATTGGGGTCGCTGTACATTTCGAGAACGCGGAGGATAAGGTCCTTGTCTTCGATGTTGGAAGCCTTTACGAGTTCCTTGAAGCCTTCCCAGTCTTCACCGATGCTGGTGGCGATGACATTGGCGTCAACGTTTACGTCCTTGGTGTTGATGCTCTTGTTGAAAGCCTTGGTAGCGGATTCCTTACGTTTGTCTGAAAGGTTGTTGTTGAAATCTTCTTTTCCATCAGGTGAGGCGTAGGCGATGATTTCAGTATTGTTGATGGAACGGCGTTCATCAGCCTTCACGTCTTTGAGGAACTGCTGGAAAGCTTTGATTTGTTCAGCCTTGAGCTGTTTGGGGCGAACTACTGCGCTGTTAATCTGATACAGAACCTGAGCTTCGCTGGATTCTGCAATAACGGTCTGATAGTTATCGGGAGCGTAAGCCAGAGTACCGCACTTTTTAACGAGCATGTAGGTGGTGTTGGTTCCGTCAGCTACCTTGTAAGGCGCATTGAAATTAATGGTCTTACCATTGTAGATGAGAGCAAAACGGCCCTGAAGTTCAGCCTTTTCCATTCCAGGAACATAGTCGAAGGTGAAGGATTTGGTAATGGTAGTACCGGCCTTGGGAACAGTGATGTAGTTATTGGTCACTTTTTCACCCTGAAGCATAACGGGTTCAAGAGCGGCTTCTCCGCCCTGATATACGAGAACGGGGGTGTCGCTGAGACAGGCTTTGGGGTGGAAGTATCCTTCGGGGAATGTTACTGAAACGTTAGCGGTAATTTTACCGGCTACGCATTCAAGAACCTGAGGGTCAGAAGTTACAGATACCTTGTCAGCATCCTTGATCATCTTGTTGGCATTACTGCAGGATACTGCCAGAAATGCTGCAAACAGTACGGAAAGGAGAGTAGAAATTGATTTGTTCATAGTTTTTATTGCTTTTATTATGGTTTTTCTAAAATGCAAAAATAGTAAAAAAAATAACAATCTCATATTGAAGGAAACAAAATGATTCCTTTTTTGAAATACTGCGCTGTCGGGCAGCGCAGGGGAAATGAAAAAAGTTTATACCTTTGCTTCATGGATTTATCTGCGATAAAAAATAGGTTCGGAATAATCGGTAACGATTCTGCATTGAATTATGCCATCGAGACTGCTCTCAGGGTCGCGGGTACGGATTTATCGGTTCTCATCAGGGGAGAAAGCGGAGTGGGGAAGGAAGCCATTCCGAGAATAATTCACGAAAACAGTGCCAGAAAGCACTCACGATACGTGGCTATAAACTGTGGTGCCATTCCGGAAGGAACCATAGAGTCAGAACTTTTCGGACACGAAAAAGGAGCTTATAACGGTGCGACTGAATCAAGAAAAGGATATTTTGAAGAAGCTGACGGAGGTACCATATTTCTGGATGAAGTCGGAGACCTTCCTCTCCCGACACAGGTCAGGCTTCTGCGTGTACTTGAGACAGGAGAATTCATCAGGGTCGGGTCCTCCAAGATACAGAAGACCAATGTGCGTGTCATAGCGGCTTCAAATGTGGATTTCGAACAGGCCATTCAGACGGGACGTTTCCGGATGGATCTCTATTACCGTCTCAATACGGTTCCGATTTCTGTTCCTCCACTCAGAGACAGAAAAGGCGACATTTATATGTTGTTCCGGAAATTTTCATTGGACTGCGCCGATAAATATAAAATGCCTGCCGTGGCTCTCACTTCCGAAGCGAGAGTGCTGATAGAAAGTTACCCGTGGCCCGGAAATATCAGACAATTGAAGAACGTGGCCGAACAAATCTCCGTAATGGAGGATGTCCGTTCCATTACGGTCGAAGCCCTTCAGAAATACATCCCTTACAATGAAGGGACGTATCTCCCGGTTCCACATTCCGGATTACGTTCCGATACTCCCGAGATGGGCCCCGATACGGCTACTTTACTTCAGATGATTATGAAACTCAGCAGAGAGGTGGATTCACTGAAGGCCCGCCTGGATGAAATCTCTTCAGAGGAGCAAAAGCCCAAAAGGCTGGCTCCTGTTCAGCACAGGATTCCGTCGGACGCCGATATCCTTCCCGAAGATGAATATACGGAGCCCATTACTGATATCAATGCAGTCACCGGTACGAAATCCATTTCCGATATGGAGGCCGAAATGATAAGGAATGCTTTGATAAAACATAATGGGAAAAGGAAACCCACCGCTGCGGAACTGGGTTTTTCCGAAAGAACCCTATACAGAAAAATAAAAGAACTCGGACTGGAATGACTGGTAATTCAAAAATATTCTTTCTGGTTTTACTGCTGTGCATTTTGCACGGATGCGGCATTTATTCCTTTTCGGGAACATCCATTCAGGCCGATGTGAAGTCCATAGCAGTCGAATATTTTCAGAACAAGGCTTTGAGAGTGAACCCTTCACTGGCGAACAACCTTTCGGAGGCATTGATAGACAAATATCGCAAGCTCACCAAGCTTGAGATAGCTCCAGAGGTCGGAGACCTGAATGTCAGCGGTGAAATCGTTTCCTATGTCACCAATCCTATGGCTGTGACCGCTGAAGAAGTGGCGGCACAAAACAGGCTTACCATTACCATCAAAATAACATTCACGAACAGACTGCATCCGGAAGACGATTTTGAGAAGAGTCTTTCCGCATACGCGGACTATGATTCCAATCAATCTCTGGACTCCGTGGAGGAAGGACTCTGTGATGAGATAATAGAAATTCTGGTGGATGACATTTTCAATGCAACAGTAGCCAATTGGTAGGGAAGGAATTTTAATTCTCAGAAAAACATTTGTGTTATGACGAACAAATTAGCAGCACTGTCAGTCACTCAACTGGAATCCCTGATTTCCAAATATCCTTGGTTCGCTCTGGCCCGGATAGAACTGTACCTTCGTACTTCAGCGATGGGGGAAGAATATCGGAAACTTGGAATGAAGAGAGCCGGCATCTATGTTCCTTCCAGAGAGCAGCTTGCCCATCAGGGACTGAAGGCCGATTCTGAAAACGGAATACAGTCAGGGTTTGAGTCGGAGACGGAAAATATCATCAGGGACAAGCAGGCCGTAAGAGTAATCGGCGGAGACTGGTTTTCACAGGAGGACCTCAAATCCATAGAAGAAGAATACACTTCTCCCGAGCAGGCACTTCCTCCCGAGCAGGCTGTCACCATATCCGATGACTCTCTGCCTAAAGTATCTGACGAGATATTTTATACTGAGACACTTGCCAGAATCTATGGAGAGCAGGAACTGCATCAGATGGCCGTAGATATATATGAAAAACTAATTTTGCTTTATCCGGAAAAAAGTACTTACTTTGCAGCCCTTATACGAGAGCAGAAAAAATATTTATAAAGAATAACATTAGATTATGTACACAGCCATCACTATTCTGATAATAATCGCCAGCGTCCTCCTTACGATAGTCGTACTGCTTCAGAACTCCAAAGGAGGCGGACTTGCTGCCAATTTCTCAGCCGGTAACCAAGCATTCGGAGTCCGTCAAACTGCCGACTTTCTGGAAAAAGCTACTTGGACATTGGCTATTATCATATTGATTCTCAGCATATTGGCGACAGCATTCATTTCTACTAAAAAGACTGCTAACGAAATCGTACCCATCGAGCAGAGTGCACCGGAACAAAGCGCTCCGGAATTTCCCTCTCTTCCTGAAGCCGTTCAGGATGCCGCTCAGGATACGACCAAATAACTGGCTTTTAATAGACAAGCTTACCCTTCCATAACGTTTTCCACATC
>JAGHUZ010000110.1 GCA_018064575.1 Candidatus Minthomonas equi | reverse complement strand
CAAGGCCGTAGCCAATGTCCCGCCTTCATCCGCACTTATGTATGAAGTGTGGGTTAACAAAATTAAAAAGAACTGACAAGTTATGAAAAGACATATCGGATACACATTACTGACAGCGGCACTTCTGCTATTTTCTTCCTGCGCTGTAGAAAAATCGGAATCCAGTGTGGAAATTTCAAAAAAAACATTCGATTCCTGGTTGATTGAAAACCATTATGACCATATCAAGCCTACGGATGTGGGAATTTACATATTGGAAGATGTTCCCGGAACCGGGAGTCTTGTCGAAGACGGAATGTTCATTTATGTAAATCAGGTACAGACCAAATTGGATGGCACGATATACTCTCATAACAACGAGGATTTGGCCATCCGACTCGGGACCTGGAACAAATTCGCAAGATACACGCCCACTGTATGGAATACCGCGAAACTGGACTATGGACTCAGGGATATGATTCTCGGAGCGAATATAACTGACAATAAAGGTACCGGAGGGATGAGAGTGGGCGGATACCGGAAAGCCATTATCGTTCCCTGGATAAAAAATCCATACACAGGAAAAGAAGTGGCCTCCGACGGCACGTCTTACATATACGATATCGAGATAACGGATGCCACAAATGACATCATCCAGTATCAGGTAGATTCTCTGGAATCCTTCAAGCGTCATTATCCGGGAGGAGTTCTGGCCGATGTAGATTCCACCTACTTCGGTTTCTATGCCAAATGTTTCCCCACGACCGAAGTTAATGATACTATCGCGATAAATGCAAGCATTTCTCTCTGGTACATCGGACGTTATCTGGATGGAGTCATTTTCGATACAAACATAAAGGACACAGCAAAATTCTATAACATCTATAACGACAGCAAATCATATAATGCACTCTCGTTCACTTATGCCAGGGACTCCACCAGTGCTGTTTCCAATAACAATATGGTAACCGGATTTTCGCACGCCATACGGTTCACACGGAATTATGGTGACCACTGCAAGACATTCTTCACTTCCGATTACGGTTACAATGCCAGCGGCAAAGACAAAATTCCCGGATACGAGCCACTCTATTTTGACATTTGGATAGCCCCAAAGAAAAAATAACACCTCGAAATCCTATGTTCCGGAAAGTCAGATTTTCCGCCCCTTTTTGAAAAACGCCAGCCGCAGGTATATTCTGGAAGCCCTGTCAAGGTATCTTTTCACAAAATCCTGTTTTGAGCTATAAATGCTTTCAGGGTCATTTTTATATGAAACCATCAGACGTTTCAGGAAAATAAGGGCCATTATGGCACAGATAAGGTCTGAAATCGGAAAACTGAACCACACACCGGTAACTCCGAAATACGGAGACAAAAGCAGCATAACCGGAATCAGAAACAGAATCTGTCTGGAGAGGGAAAGTAAGATAGCGACACCAGCCTTTCCCATACTCTGAAAGAAATTTCCTATGACGATGCCCACTGCGACGGTAGGATAAAGTGACATTATTATTCGAAGAGCATCCTTTGCCCTGTCAAGAAGTTCTGCATCCGAAGTAAACATACGACATAGAAGTCTGGGAACAGTCCATCCGGCCAAGCACCCTATCGACATTACCAGAATGCTCCACTTCATCGTCTTGCGCATAGTTTCAAACGTCCGATCCATCTGCCGCGCCCCGAAATTATACCCCACTATCGGCTGCATTCCCTGAGTCAGTCCCAGACAAATCATTACGAAAATGAAAAATATTCTGTTGGCAATTCCGAAAGCACCTATGGAAAGGTCTCCTCCATATTTCCCCAGCATATTGTTAACAAGAATCGTCACGAAACAAGCCGTAAAATTCAACAAAAAAGGGGCCATCCCTATCGAGAAGGAATCCTTTACCAGTTTTCTGTGGAGTCTGAACACATTTTTTTCGAAATGGACCACTTCACTTTTTCTGGAAAGCAGATAAACTATCCACATAAGGGAGAGCGTCTGAGACAGAACGGTAGCTATAGCTGCCCCTTTTATGCCAAGTTTCATCCAAAATATGAAAACAGGGTCCAATATCGCATTTATAACTACGGTGAACATTATCGTGAACATCGCTTCTTTCGGATGCCCCGACGAACGAAGCACAGCATTCAGACCGAAATAAATGTGAGTAATGACATTGGCAGCCAAAATTATCTCCATATATTCTCTGGCATAAGGGATGGTGGCATCGCTTGCTCCGAAAAAGCGGAGAATGGAGTCTATGAAAACCAGTGAGACCGCTGAAAAAAGAAGACCGATTATCGCATTGAGAACAACTACATTCCCAAGAGTTCTGCGTGCCATTACATAATCCTTCTGTCCTAGAAGCATCGAACAAAGTGTCGAACCGCCCACACCTACAAGGGTACCGAATGCGTTAGCCATATTCATAAAAGGAAAGGTGATGGCAAGTCCTGAAATGGCCAGGGCTCCAACACCCTGCCCTATGAATATGGCATCCACCATATTATAAAGAGAAGCCGCCGTCTGGGCTATAATGGCGGGAAATGCATACTGCTTCAGAAGTTTTCCTACAGGAGCTGTTCCGAGTTCTGTAGGAATATTTGTCTCTAGCTTTTTCACGGCCGCAAAAGTAGTAAAATTTTGGAATCGGCCTCAGTTTCGTTACCTTTGAGTCTTCTTAGGAAGAAATACGAACTATGATACGATTCGGAATAACAGGAACGGGACGCATAAGCGACTGGATACTGAAGGGAGCCTTGCAGGACAGCAGATTCCGGGTCACAGCAGTCTGCTCCCGGACAGAAGAAACTGCTATGGCTTTCATTATCAAACACCCGGAAGCATTTTCCCCCGACGCTAAAATTTTCACATCTATGGAAGAAATGTCAGCA
>JAGHUZ010000082.1 GCA_018064575.1 Candidatus Minthomonas equi | reverse complement strand
TCGGATGGTGGACTTTTGTCATAGATTATGTTCCGGTGGATCTCTATCTGGAAATAGATTCAAAACCTTTGGATGGGGGAGCTGTCGGTTATCCGGCTCTGCTGCTGGAGACACGGTCGGGGAACAGGAGTCTGATTCCCTCTCATTATTCGTATGCCAAATACTATGAGGACAAGCTGGTGTCTTCTTCCGGAGAGTATGTTTACAGTATGACTTTTCGGGAAACGGAAGGGAGGGGTGAACAGTATTACCACAGACGGTCTGACGGATATATCCATTTCTGCAATCATACCTCTTCGGATGGAAAAATAGTGATGTCCAGACCTTTGAGAAGATGGCATCAGTATATGATGTTCATTTCCTATCTGTTTCTGTTCTTCGCCGTAATAATTCTTCTGTATGTTTACCTTATAGGCCGAAGAATCACCAGACGGGAAGACGTTCCTGTGAAGAAAACATTCCGCCGGAGGATTACGCTGTTTCTGGTATTGTCGCTGCTCGTCGCATTGGCCGTAATGGGTGTGGGCAGCATAGTCTTTATCATCCATCTTTCGGATATTAATGCCCGTAGTCAGATGCAGGAGAAAATGAAGACAGTTCAATCCTCACTGTCAGTTTTCTTCAAGCACGCCAATGACTACAGGGAAATCAATAATCTGAATATGTTCAACGCCATGGATGGGGTTTCGGCCAATACCAAAGTGGATATAAATCTGTATGATACTCACGGAAGTCTCATCCGCTCTACCAAACCTGAGATTTTCACCAGATATCTGGCCAGTTCGAGAATGGACCCGGATGCATTCGAGTCGATTCTATATGGGGAGAAACTGATGGTAATTCAGATGGAAACGATAGCCGGAATGCGTTACCATTCTCTTTATGCTCCTGTCTTCAACGAAGATGGAACCGTCATAGCCGTCATCAATATTCCTTTTTTCATGGACCGTTCAGGCTTCAGACAGGGCAATTCTTCTTTCATAATAGCCACCATTATCAATATCTATCTCCTTCTTTTGATTTTCACATTATTCTGGGGAACCACTATGTCCAATGCTGTGTCGCGGCCTATTACGCTGATTAGCCGCAGAATGCAGGAAATGAACATCTCGCAGGAGCCGCATCACCTGCATTATAAAGGGGATGACGAACTGGGTGTGCTGGTGAAATCATATAACAAGATGGTGGATGACGTGAAGTCCAGTACCGTGCAGCTGGCCCAGTCTGAAAGGGAGCAGGCCTGGAGAGAAATGGCCCGTCAGATAGCCCACGAAATAAAGAATCCTCTTACTCCGATGAAACTGAGCCTGCAGCACCTCATCAGAATGAAAAAAATGAATGTTCAAGGGTGGGAAGACAGGCTGGACAGTCTGTCCGAATCTTTGATAGAACAGATAGATATTCTTTCGAACACGGCATCGGAGTTTTCCAGTTTTGCCAAATTCTATAATGAAGATGATATCGAATTCGATTTGATTTCTCTTCTGAAAGAGGAATTGCTCCTGTTTGACAGTGGGGATGATATCGGTGTGGAATTCTGCTGTGAATTGGATTCGGCATTTGTAAAACTTAAGAAGAGCCAGATAACCAGGGCATTCGTTAATTTGATATCGAATGCGTTCCAGGCATTGGAAAATGTGGATTCAGGGAAAGTCAGAATTTCCCTGTCAAAAAACGGGGATATGTTCCGTATAGATGTCGAAGATAATGGAAATGGAGTTCTGGAAGAAAATCTGGACAAACTGTTCAAGCCGAATTTCACTACCAAAACCAGCGGGACAGGTCTCGGTCTGGCCATTACGAGGAATATCGTGGAACAGAGCCGCGGACATATC
>JAGHUZ010000282.1 GCA_018064575.1 Candidatus Minthomonas equi | reverse complement strand
GAATAATCCATTAAATTTAAACTGATTCTAAACTTTCGGCATCGAAAACAGTCAAATAGAAAAACGATGAAACACGAAGCAGACATATTGAATGACGATTCCATCAGGACAAATCCTTTCCGGATGCCTGACGGATATGTCCTTCTGCTGGAGGAAAACGTTCAGCGGCGAATCGCTTCGAAAAATTCGCCGGCGGTTCTGTTCTGGTCCAAAGTCAAGGCTCCCGTGATGCTGGCAGTCACTTTCGCTTTGATTTTCGGTATGGGTTACGGAGTTATGTCCCTTACCGGAACTTCAAGTCCCAGCTCTTCTATCCGGTCAAATGAGGTGGCGGATATTCTGGACGACTATACCCTCCATTCTTCATTTATTGAAGATTATTATGAAGAAATGGCCACTAATGATTTTCTGGATGTTTCAGCAAACGATGTCGAAATAACAGATGAGATGGAATCGGAAATTATCAGTTATATAACAATGAACGACATAATGACATATTGAAATGAAAAGAATTATTGCCATATCCACTGTCATTCTGTTCTGTCTCAGCTTATATGGTCAGAACAAGGGGGCTGGATGTTCTTCCCCCGCCAAAACCGGCAATGCCCGCCCAGGATTCGAGCAGATAGAAAGTATGAAAGTGGCCTTCTTCACTAAAGAATTAGACCTCTCTCCCGAAGAAGCATCAGCATTCTGGCCGGTCTATAATCAATTTTCAAAAGAGCTGAAGGAAAAAACACACGCTACACGAAGTGCTCTCCGGGCGATGGAGGATGCCTCCAAAAATGGTGGACGGAGTGACGTGGAGTACAAAAAGATGGTCGATACTTATCTGGATGCCAAAATAAAGGAGAATGAACTCATTAAATTGTATTCATCCGAATTCTACAAGGTCCTCTCTCCTGAAAAAGTCAACCGGATGTTTCTGGCCGAAGAGAATTTTCGCTTTAAAATGATAGAAATGTGGCGCTCGTACAAGCATCAGGAACATCATTCGACTTCAAAATGATTCAAGCCAGCGGTATAGAAAAATCCTTTGACTCTCTCAAGGTACTCAAAAACATCGATTTTGAAGCAGCTTCCTCCGAAGTGGTCTCCATCGTGGGAGCCAGTGGAGCGGGAAAATCGACTCTCCTGAATATTCTCGGGTCTCTGACACGCCCTGACAGCGGAAAAGTCATAATAGACGGAACCGATATTTTCTCTCTCGATTCAAACTCGCTGTCCGACTTCCGTAATCGCCACATAGGATTCGTTTTTCAGTTCCATCACCTGCTTCCGGAATTCACGGCTCTCGAAAACGTGATGATACCGTCCCTGATAGCCCATTGTCCCGAAAAAGAGGCGAAACGAAAAGCCACCGAACTGCTCACACTGACAGGACTTGGAGAACGCTTATCGCACAAACCGTCGGAACTCTCTGGAGGAGAGCAGCAGCGGGTCGCCATAGCCAGAGCCATAATCAACTCTCCTTCTGTCCTTTTCGCAGACGAACCCTCGGGAAATCTGGACAGCGTAACCAAGCGTGAAATCCACCAATTGTTCTTCGACTTGCGCGACCGGACCGGAGTAACTGTCATCATCGTCACCCACGACCGCGAACTGGCCACGATGTCCGACAGAATATTGGAAATGAAAGACGGTCTCTTCGTATGACGGAAGAACAGTTCGAGGAAGGGTATTTCACTTTCAAGCAATTTCGTGTCAAACAGAAAGAGAGTGCGATGAAAGTCGGCACAGATGCCGTACTGCTCGGTTCCTGGATGACGCTTCCTACGAATACGGTTTCAAGACTGCTGGACATCGGTACGGGAACAGGAGTTATTTCACTGCTTGTCGCACAGCGGCTTTCCCTCATTCAGGAAAATTTTGACATTCTGGCGGTGGAACCGGATTTACCTTCTTTCAGGGAAGCTGTCTTCAATTTTACGGAATCCTCCTGGAATGAAAGGATTTGTGCAGTCAATGACACTTTCCAGCACTGGGCCGTCGGTATATGTGCAGATAGTTTCGACTGCATCTTTTCGAATCCTCCATATTTCGTCAATTCACTTCCTGCACCAGACCACAGGAGGAGTAGCGCCCGCCACGCCGATATGCTCCCATTCGATGAAATAACGCGCCACAGCATCCGACTTCTAAAGCCTGGTGGAACATTGTCCGTAATTTTACCACCGGAGGAAAGCCGGACGTTTTCAAAATCAGCCCGCGGATGCTTCTATGATGACAAGACACTTGTGCCCTCGCGAATCTGCCACGTCCACCCCTCCCCCGGCAAGCCTGTCAAACGCTGCATTATGGAATTCATCTGCAAAAAAAATCATCCTGTAAACTCTCCCCTCCCCGAAGCGGAAGTTCTGATTTTACAAGATGGTTTTTCTTTACGTTCGGCGCAATATTCTGACTTAACAAAAATGTTTTATGTCAGATAATATACCTCGAACACATTACTCATCAGCCTCTTCAGCCAGATAAGCCTTCAAGAGTTTATCCTGCACATCGGCGGGAACCTGCGAATATTCGGCAAATTCCATCGTAAAGGTAGCGCGTCCGGAAGTCAGAGAACTGAGGGTCGTGGAATATTTGTAAAGTTCAGCCAGAGGAACGCGAGCCTTGAGAACTTCAAATCCCTTGACACTGCTCATTCCCTCGATAAGTGCACGACGGCCGTTGAGGTCTGACATTACATCTCCCATATATTCACCGGGAACCATAATTTCGAGATTATAGACAGGCTCCATAATCTTGGGACCTGCAGCACGGAACGCCTCCTTGAAAGCATTGCGGGAAGCCAGTTTGAAGGAAATTTCATTGGAATCCACAGGATGCATCTTTCCATCATAGATGTAAACGTTCAAATCCCTGGCGTAAGAACCGGTAAGGGGACCTTCCTCCATCTTCTCCATAAGCCCCTTGAGTATGGCGGGCATAAAGCGGGCATCGATGGCACCACCTACGATACAATTGAAATACTGAAGTTTACCGCCCCAGGGAAGATTATATTCTTCCTTACCTTTAATATTGAGAACGAGGTCACGTCCGTCCACCTTGAACTTGGTCTGCTGTTCAGCACCCTCTACGTAAGGTTCCACGAGAAGGTGAACTTCACCGAACTGACCTGCACCGCCGGACTGTTTCTTATGGCGATAGTTGGCGGCGGCCACCTTTGTGATGGTCTCCCTATAGGAGATTCTCGGAGCCATAAGTTCCACTTCTATCTTGTAAACGTTCGTAAGATACCACTTCAGGATATTGATATGCTGCTCGCCCTGACCTTGAAGAATGGTCTGCTTGAGTTCCTTCGCATATTCCACGAGATAAGTGGGATCCTCTGCAGCGGCACGGTTAAGGGCCTCACCCAATTTTTCCTCATCTTTTTCGTCAGCGGCCTTGATGGCGGTACGGAACTTGGCCTGAGGGAATTCGATGGGAGGGAACACTATCTCAGAACCGGGAGCACAAAGTGTCTGATTAACCTTCACCGCTTTCAGTTTGACAGTACATCCGAGGTCTCCTGCCACGAGTTCAGTCACCTTCTCACGTTTCTTTCCGGCTACGGCATAAAGAGCTGTTATTCTCTCACGGTTACCATTTTCGGGATTGACAAGGTCCATACTTTCGGTAATCTTACCGGACATAACCTTGAAGTATGATACGTCTCCAAGATGCTGTTCAAGTGCATTTTTATAAACGAAGATACAAGGTGTGCCGTTCACGTCGCAAGGAAGGTCCTTACCGTCTTTGGTCTTTTCACTGTCGGCGGCAGGCGAGGGAGCCACATTGATGATGAACTCCATCAAGCGTTTCACACCGATATTCTTCTTGGCGGAAAGACAGAAGGTAGGCATAACGTTTCCTGCCAGAAAACCTTTATTCAGACCTGCTATAAGATCCTCGTGTGAGAGTTCACCCGCATCGAAGAATTTTTCCATCAATTCCTCATCGCTTTCGGCAGCCACCTCCATAAGAGCGGCCTGAAGTTCTTCGGCCTCGCTTTTCAGATTGGCAGGAATCTCAGACTCTTCACGTGTCCCGTTATCATCCTTGAAAGTGTACATCTTCATCGTCAGGACATCGATGAATGCATTGAATGCTATACCAGTGGCTACAGGATACTGCAGGATAGCCACCTTCGAGCCAAATGCCTGCTTGAGAGAATCGATGGTAGTCTCCCAATTAGCTTTTTCAGCATCGAGCTGATTGACCGCCAGTACCAGAGGTTTTTTATGATTCTCCGCATATCTGGCGAAAATCTCTGTTCCGACCTCGACACCCTGCTGCGCGTT
>JAGHUZ010000073.1 GCA_018064575.1 Candidatus Minthomonas equi | reverse complement strand
TATGCTTCGTAGTTCGGAAGTTCGAACGGGGCGGCGAAACCCTCTGTACGGTACGCCACTCCTATACCTCCGGTAATGTACATCCTCGTACCTGTCACATCATTCCAGAGACGGTCAAGGGCGTCCATATAACCCGTTTCCGGCATATAAGAGGTCACATCGCACATACCGCAGAACAGATACATGGCCCGCACGGCGTGACCGCTGATTTCCTTCAGTTCACGTACTGGAAATGCATCCTGATACTGAAGAACATCCCACTGCCTGGCCATTCCCTCGTGCACGTCATATGTACCTATATTATGACCTCGCTCCTCGAGAAGCCAATATGCGAAGTCGAGGTATTTCTTTTCCCCGCTCACTTCGTAGAGTTTTACGAGGGCCAGCTCGATTTCCTCGTGCCCGGGAACCCAGTCACGCTTTCCGAGGCCGAATATGGTCATCATATAATCCACCATTTTCTGTCCCACATCGAGAAGTTTACGTTTGCCGGTGGCCTTATAATAGGCTACCCCCGCTTCGAGGAGGTGTCCGGCACAATACATCTCGTGCTTGTCCATATCCACCCAGCGCCGTTCGGGCTCAGCTATGGTAAAGAACGTATTGATATACCCGTCTTCCTGCTGAGCCGCCGCGAACTTGTCTATCCATTCGTCCGCCTTGGCTTCAAGAGCCGGGTCAGGATTGTTTATCAGACTGTATGCCATTCCTTCGACTGCCTTGTAAACGTCAGAATCATCGAAGAATATTCCGGAATGAGGTCCCTCCGGGATAGCGGCCTTTTCGAAATTACGCATACGTCCGGTCTGATTCTCGATTTGGTCTATACAAACCGGAATGGTATTCCGGGCATTATTCTCAAGTCTGGGAGACCAGAATGCATCTTTGATTATAACTGGAGAGAAATCGACCTGCTGCATAGCCTTCGGAGATTCATTTTCCGACCCGCCGGAAACATTGCAAGCTGAAATGCAGCACATCGCTGCCATTGTCATAAAAATAGTTTTCATATCGTTCTATTGCTACTTTGCCTTTCTGTCAACTTTCACCATCGGTTCCTTAAGATATCCGCCCTCATTGAAGTGCTGGTTATCGGGAAGTTCCCCCGCTTTGGCCGAGCCCTTGAGCATAAGTTCCTTCAGTTCGGACAGATATTTCTGATATACGTCGCGCGGAAGGGCATTATGGTCTGTACAGATACTTGCGGCCATACCTACCACTTCTCCCATCATTCCTATCGTTCTCATCAGACGAGTGGAACCGAGTGCGATATGCGTAGTGCTGATATTTCTTCCTGCCATAAAAAGATTATTGATGTTTCTGGAGTAGAGACATCTGTAAGGCACGGCGTATGGATGAATCATATTGTCCTTGGTCTGAGCCTTGAACTCTTCACCCGGGAAATACTTGCTGTTACGGGCATCGGGAAAATGAAGGTCCATATGCCAGGTGGTAGTAAACGAAGCGTCTTCGTGCCAGAGACTCAGGTCAATATCCTGCTCAGACAGAATGTAATCTCCCATAAGCCGTCTTGACTCTCTTTTACCTGAAGTGTATGCCACCCAGTCAAGATTCAGGTTTTCATACTCCTTGGCCACTGACGAATGATTCTTGAGAAAACTCCAGTTAGAATAGATTACAAGCATTCCGTAATCGCGGATTCTTTCGAAATCATCTATCATATTCCTGTTCATTCCGGTTTCCCAAGTCCATTCCCCCATCTTCACTTTTTCACAGCTTTCTTCAGTGAACTTCATTCCATATTCGAATTCCGGGAAGGATGTCTTCTTTCCGAAATCC
>JAGHUZ010000067.1 GCA_018064575.1 Candidatus Minthomonas equi | reverse complement strand
CGTTCCAGGTACATACACATCAGACCAGAATTCCTTCTGAAGTTTTTCAATTTCGACAATGGCTTTTTTCAAACCTTCCTCACAACGCGCCATTCCTACATATTCCCACATTATGTTTCCAAGTTTCTTGTGGAAATAATCAACAGTTTGTTTACCTTTTATGCTAAGGATTTTTTCTAGACGCTCTTTAACGTTCTTTTCAGCCTCATCAAATTCAGGAGCATTAATGTCAGTCTTAGGAACCTGAATCAGATGTGAAAGATAATCTCCTATAGTATAAGGAAGAATGAAGTACCCGTCAGCCAATCCCTGCATAAGAGCGGAAGCTCCAAGTCTGTTTCCTCCGTGGTCACTGAAATTGGCTTCACCGATAGCATACAGACCGGGAACTGTAGTCTGGAGATTATAATCAACCCAGATACCTCCCATAGTATAATGTATCGCAGGGAAAATCATCATAGGCTCTTTATATGGATCAGTATCCGTAATTTCCTCATACATCTGGAAAAGATTACCGTAACGGGCTTTGATTACATCCTTTCCGAGTCTTTCAATGGCAGATTTGAAATCAAGGAATACGGCAAGACCTGTTTCATTGACTCCGTAACCGGCATCACAACGCTCCTTTGCAGCACGTGAAGCCACGTCACGTGGAACAAGATTTCCGAATGCAGGATATCTGCGTTCGAGATAGTAGTCCCTGTCTTCTTCCTTTATGTCAGAAGGCTTAATCTGGTGAGTTCTTAATTTCTTAACATCCTCAATATTTTTAGGTACCCATATACGACCGTCATTACGAAGCGATTCGCTCATAAGAGTAAGTTTCGACTGCTGAGTACCGTGAACAGGAATACAAGTAGGGTGAATCTGAGCAAAACAGGGATTTGCAAAATATGCTCCTTTCTTGAAACACTGAATAGCTGCACTTCCATTCGAGTTCATAGCATTTGTGGAAAGGAAATAAACGTTACCATATCCACCTGTCGCTATAACTACAGCGTGAGCACCGAAACGCTCTATTTTACCTGTTACCAGATTTCTTGCGATTATACCTTTGGCCTCTCCGTTTATAAGTACAAGGTCAAGCATTTCGTGACGCGGATATGACTTGACGGAACCTTTGGCTATCTGTCTGTTCAATGAAGCATAAGCTCCTAAAAGAAGCTGCTGTCCGGTTTGGCCGCGGGCATAGAAGGTACGGCTCACCTGTGCACCTCCGAATGAACGGTTATCAAGAAGTCCGCCATAATCACGTGCGAAAGGAACACCCTGAGCCACGCAATGGTCTATGATAAGGTTACTTACTTCCGCAAGTCTGTAAACATTGGCTTCACGGCTTCTGTAATCTCCACCCTTGATGGTGTCATAGAAAAGACGATAAACGGAATCATTATCGTTAGTGTAATTCTTGGCGGCATTGATACCACCCTGAGCAGCTATGGAATGAGCCCTGCGGGGAGAATCACTGATACAGAAAATTTTGACATTGTAACCCAGTTCTCCCAAAGTGGCAGCTGCAGAAGCACCACCAAGACCGGTTCCTACTACTATGATTTCAAGTTTACGTTTGTTGGCAGGGCTTACCACTTTTATCTTGGCTTTATGGTTAGTCCACTTCTCAGCCAATGGTCCTTCCGGAATTTTTGATATAAGTTTTTCGTCCATATTTATGAC
>JAGHUZ010000302.1 GCA_018064575.1 Candidatus Minthomonas equi | reverse complement strand
TATATATGAGAATCCATTTCCACGACAGCATTTTTATCTTCAGATTCTGACTGAAAATAGGGATGGCCACATATATCAGCAACAGCAAACCCATAAAAAGGAATCCGTATGCCGCATAAACGAGAAAAGTCCAGATGGAAAGGTCATCTATATTGAACAGTTCCAGCACAATATTGGAATTCAGAATAACGGAACGCAGGGAAAAATGAATATAGACCGCCACTGATATTATCAATAGTGTCAGTATCGACCTCACAAGCCATTTTTTCAAACTTCCCTGTGAAAAGACCAGCCTCAAATACTTCCGCCTGCACATAAAAACGGCCACTATCGACAAAAAGACCAGAAGATGCCATATCAGCATTTCACCGAGCGAATCGAAGACGACATTGTCTGCATATAAGGTCGGCGAGAACAGCAGGCCGTCCAGACTCAAGGCCCTGATCAGCCAAGGGCAGGCCGCCATCGAACATATCAATACACCTAAAGTGAGAAACAGCGTCCTATAATTCCGTTTGTAAGCGTGGAAAGAAAACATAGACACCAAAAGGAATATCAAAGACAGCCATTTCATAACCGTTCCTATAATGGGCTCCGATAAAGGTGACTTATCCACTACGGAGAACAAAGGGGAACCGTCCCTGGCATAGACCACGTTTCCATCATCCATATACAAGGGAGCCGTATCGAATTTGGTATTCAGCATCAATTTCCCGTTAAGGGAATTTTTCAAAGCCGAATTTTCAGAGAAATATTCAGTCTTGACGAGAATTCCGGAAATGATTTTGGCATTCTCATATCTGACTACCTTTACAATGTACCAGGCCGAACCTAAATTCACATATTGCGCCCCGGGTGAAAGATATGCCAGAGGCGTATTGAACAGGCTTTTATTATCCATATCGTTCAGATGATACCAAAGCGGGGTAAGATCGACCTCATCATTATTGATAGGAAAACGGTTCACCCAACTTTGAATGGTATCTGCACAATAGCTGTAGATTACCATATCATCCGGAAAATCCTGAAATGACACCCATTCTCCCGGGGGAGTCTTCATAGCCTTCACCACATACCTATCCAGTATTTCTTCCCGTGATGTCAGTGCACGTTGAACGCGTCTGGTCTCCCTGCGGACAGTAGTGGAAGAATAATTGGCCATCGAAAGAATCAGCAGAATCAGAGATATGGCCAGAAACACACCCGTACTTTTCCCCCAACGTCTGTTAAGGCGATTCAACAGATTCCGCAGAGCAGGAATGACTCTATTCATTATGGTACGGCTCACCATAGATTATACTTAACGCACGATAAAACTGTTCGGCGAAAAAAAGTCTCACAAGTTGATGGGAAAGCGTCATTCTGGAAAGTGAAAGTTTCTGTCCGGCCCTCTGATAAACTTTCGGAGAAAAGCCATAAGCTCCTCCGACGACGAAAACCATATTTCTCCCTCCTGAAGAAATCTTCTTTTCCAACTCTTTGGCCCAATCCAAAGAGGACAATTCATCTCCCCGTTCATCAAGCAGAATCACATCATCTTTCTCCGCTATCCGCTTCAGGATTTCATCCCCCTCCTTCTCCCTGACCTGAGACGGACTGAGGGATTTGGTCCCTTTAACGTCCGGGATTTCCGTCCGTGAATAAGACAGGTGCCTGAGAATTCTTCTTTCATACATCTGCATTCCGTCACGGACGAACGGGAATGCCGTCTTACCCACCAGAAGAAGAGTGATTTTCATTGCAAATCTTCCACTCTTTCGTGCAACACAGCCTTACGCAATTCAAAATTCTGTCCAAGATACTTTCTCCTGACATCCGGATTGTTGGCCAGTTGCTCCGCGGTACCTTCTTCCAGTATGGAGCCTTCGTAAAGCAGATAGGCCCTGTCCGTAATGGCCAGAGTCTCGTGCACATTATGGTCCGTGATGATTATTCCTATATTTTTATATTTCAACTTCGCAATGATATGCTGAATATCCTCCACAGCGATGGGGTCAACTCCGGCAAACGGTTCATCCAGAAGGATGAATTTCGGAGAAATGGCCAGCGCCCGCGCGATTTCACACCGACGGCGTTCACCACCCGAGAGCTGAATACCCAGACTCTTGCGTACCTTGTGAAGACGGAATTCATCTATCAGCGACTCCAGCTTCTCCTCCCTTTCCGCGCGGGTAAGGTCCGAAAGTTCCATCACCGACATAATATTGTCCTCCACGCTCATTTTTCTGAACACAGATGCTTCCTGAGCAAGATATCCCAACCCCTTCTGCGCCCTTTTGTACATAGGGAGATCCGTTATTTCCTCGTCACCGAGAAAGATTCTGCCGTTGTTCGGTTTTATCAATCCGGTAATCATATAGAAACTCGTGGTCTTGCCGGCTCCGTTAGGACCGAGAAGACCGACTATTTCACCCTGCTCCACTTCAAAGGAAACCCCTTTGACGACAGTCCTCATCCCATATTTCTTCACCAAATCTCTACAGTAGCACTTCATAACGCAAATTTATTTCACATCCAGTTCCAATGCTTTGTGCAATTCCCTGAAATTCTCATTGTTTTTCAATAACCAGGCCGTTTTTTCCGAATCGGTATAAGGTACTTTCTCCTGTGACTCATTCTCAAGCCCCGGTGCGATTTCTGCAGAAAGTTCCAACGAATGATTGTTCAGCATTTTCCTCAAAGCATCGCACATTTTCTTTTGGGGACCGGCCTGCATCCACAAAAGCTGTCTTTCATTGCTGAGGTAGAACGTGACATTATTCCCGGCCACATCCACCAATGGATGATACATTTCCATAGCGGCTGCCAGGCTCTGCTGTCCCGCTGCTCTTTTCTGTTCAGCGAGTTGGAGCCAGGCCTTCATAAAATCATCTTCGGTATACGGATTATCCGGAAGCTGTTCATCCACCGGCAGAGTTTCTTCCCGAACCACCTTCTTCATCATGCCTTGAAGCGACACACCCGGAGAAGATGTCTGTTTCCGAGGGGTCTGTTGAGACAGCGGCTGCTGAATTCCAGGCTGTGACGCTGGCTGTGACGCTGGCTGTGGCACTGGCTGTGGTGCTGGCTGTGGTGCTGGCTGTGGTGCAGCCTCCTGTACAGGTCGAAGCGCGCTCTTCGTTCCGAGACTCATTTTCATCAGCGCGAACTCGATGAGAAGTCTCTGATTACCGCTCTGTCTGTACCCCGCTTCACAGGAGGTAGTGGCAGTCAAGGCCTCATAAAGGAAAGTAACGGGACAGGCAGATGCCTGAGACCGATATTTTTCTATCATACTTTCCGGCATATCAAGCAGGGAATCAGCGCCTCCACCTGTGCAGACCATCAGATTACGCAGATGAGAACTCAAGCCGGAAATGAAATGAAGGGCATTGAATCCTTTGGAAAGGATTTCATCCAGAATCAGCAGAGAAGAAACGTAATCCCCTTTGAGAGAATTTTCGATTATCCGGAAACAGTAATCCGAGTCGAGTACGTTCAGATTTCTCTTCACATCCTCGATTTTGATTTCCTTCCCACAGAAAGCCACACTCTGATCGAAGAGGGTCAAGGCATCGCGCATAGCTCCGTCGGCTTTCATAGCGAGGATATGATATGTCTCGTCATCCGCAGTCACACCCTCCTTAGCTGCTATGCTCTTCAAGTTTCTGACGATGTCCCCGACCGAAATCCTATTGAAATCATATGTCTGACAACGCGACATTACCGTAGGCAGCACCTTGTGCTTCTCCGTCGTGGCCAATATGAAGATGGCATAGGATGGGGGCTCCTCCAATGTCTTCAGGAA
>JAGHUZ010000153.1 GCA_018064575.1 Candidatus Minthomonas equi | reverse complement strand
GAAAAATACCCCATATACGATTCTGAAAGTTTATCTTTGTCTCTGCTTGATGGTGGCATTTTAATTTGACAACATATAATGGTCAAGGGAAAAGGAAGCATATGGTATTGCGCTTCATGCGGAAATGAAAGCGCGAAATGGATGGGACGATGCCCTGCCTGCGGAGAATGGAATACGATGGTAGAAGAGCCGAAAGCGTCACGCAGTACTTCTTCACCGACAGCGGCGCGCTCACGTGGACTGCTCGGCGTGGGTTCTGCTGAGCCCCTCTCCCTGCAGGATATCTCGACTTCCGCTGAAGAGCGCCTGCAGTTGGGAAATTCCGAGGTGGACCGCATTCTCGGAGGAGGAGTGGTGGAGGGTTCGCTGATTCTCATCGGGGGAGAGCCCGGCATCGGGAAATCCACCCTTTCGCTTCAGATTCCGCTTCACCGCCCCGAACTGAACACCCTCTATGTCTCGGGCGAGGAATCACCCAGACAGATAAAACTCCGCGCAGAGCGGCTTAAAAATGGAATTTCCGCCTTCGGCAATGTTCAATCGTCCTCCGATGGAGCTTGCCATATTCTCTGCGAAACATTGCTGGAGAACATCCTTGAACAAGCCCGCGCGATGAAACCGCAGCTGATGATAGTGGATTCCATACAGCCCATATATACAGACACGCTGGATTCTTCGGCCGGTTCCGTTTCACAGGTGAAGGAATGCGCCACCTCTCTGCTCCGCTTCGCGAAGGAGAGCGGAACTCCCGTGGTACTGATAGGACATATCACCAAGGACGGAACCATAGCGGGTCCGAAAGTGCTGGAACATATCGTGGACGTAGTTCTACAGTTCGAAGGGGACACCCGCCATTCGTATCGTGTTTTGAGAAGCATAAAGAACCGCTTCGGTTCCACTGCCGAACTGGCCATTTTCGAGATGACTGACCGCGGTCTGAAAGAAGTGACCAATCCTTCCGAAATCCTTACCCCGATGCATCAGGATAACCTGAGCGGAATCGCTGTCGGCGCTATGCTGGACGGCACGCGTCCGTTTCTGATAGAAATACAGGCGCTCGTTTCCACTGCGGCCTACGGAATGCCCCAACGCTCGGCGACTGGGTATGATTCGCGTCGCATGAACATGCTTCTGGCAGTACTGGAAAAGAGAGCGGGATTCAAACTCTCCGCCAAGGATGTATTCCTTAATATCGCGGGAGGAATGAAGGTGGCTGACCCGGCCTGCGACCTCGCGGTAGTAGCCTCGATTCTCTCTTCCAATTTCGACCTGTCGATATCACTGAAAAGCTGTTTTGCCGCCGAAGTAGGGCTGAGCGGGGAGATTCGCCCGGTCAGCCAGATAGAAAGGCGCATAAGTGAAGCAGCCAGACTGGGATACGATTCGATTTACATATCTTCATATAATCTGCCCTCCGATTTTCATCGTCCGAAAAACATTGAAACGATAGAAGTGGCGGACATACCGGCTCTGTGCCGCCGATTGTTCAAAAATTCATAATTTTCATACAGTATGAGAACCATTACTTTTTCGCTGATTCTGACACTTATATCAGGCATCTGTTCTGCTCAACCGATTTTCGAATGGGAAGTGCGCCGCGCCGCAGATGGGAACTCCGAATCCTGGATTCCCGCCAAAGTACCATCCACAGTGGCTGTCGCCTATAGGGATGCCGGCCTTCTGAAAGATATCAGGTACGATGATAATCTCTCCGTCATAGACGATGACTGGTATGTTTCCGATTTCGAATACAGAACATCCTTCGCGAAACCGGCGTACAAAGAATCCGGAGAGCGTGTCATCCTTAATTTCGACGGCATTTCCTGGAAAGCGGATGTCACTCTGAACGGAAAGGAGGTAGGACACATCGACGGCTCGTTCATCAGAGCCCGCTTCGACATCACGGACTATCTGCAGGATAAAAACGAGCTCAAGGTCCTGATTCACCGCCAAGCCCATCCCGGGGAAGTAAAAATCCCCACATTGGAAAAGAATGTCCTCAACGGAGGCATTCTCGGAGCCGACAATCCCTGTTTCCACGCCAGTATCGGCTGGGACTGGCTTCCTACTGTTCCGGGACGCAATATCGGAATTTGGAATGACGTGTATCTCTCCACCGCCGAAAACGGGGTGACGCTGGAAGACGCATTCTTCGATACTGTACTGGACAGGAAATATTATCCCGGCACTGAATTGAAATCGCCCGAATATGCCACCATATACCCTGTTCTGACCGTCTATAACTATTCCGGGACTGATGTGGAAAAGACTGTGGAAATAAAATTCGGTGATTTGAACTTCACGCATCACATAACGGCTGCCCCCGGACGCTCTGATATCAGACTCGAATCATTCAGAGTGGAGAATCCCGAACTCTGGTGGCCGGTAGGATATGGAGAACCGCATCTATACGACGTTTCCATCAAGATGGGAGAAAGCACAAAGAATATCCGCTGCGGTATCTGGCAGATGTTCTATTCACTTGAGAACAATGCCCTCAATATTTACATCAACGGACGGCGTTTCATCCATAAGGGTGGATACTGGGTATTTTCCGACATCAATCTCGAGTACTCAAAACGCCAATACACCATAGCCTTGAGACTGCACCGTATGATGGGCTTCAATATGGTCAGAAACTGGGTCGGACAGATAGGTGACGAAGAGTTTTATGAGGCCTGTGATGAGGCGGGAGTTATGGTTTGGCAGGATTTCTGGCTTGCCAATCCGTACGACGGGCCGAATCCCGATGACGAGAAGATGTTCGTCCGCAATGCCGATGATTACGTACACAAAATCCGCCACCACTCTTGCCTCGCACTTTTCTGCGCCCGCAACGAGGGCATCCCGACACGGCCACTGGAACTTCATCTGAACAGAATCGTGGCAGACCTGTGTCCGAACAGTCTTTTCATTCCTAATTCATCCGAATTCTTCGTCAGCGGTCAGGGTCCTTACCTGAATCACACCCCGGCCGTCTATTTCCGTAATTTCTCCACAGCAGTGGATGATATTCCCGTAGGTGACAATAAATTCCATTCAGAGAGAGGCGCGCCGTGCATACCTTCCTACGAAAGTTTGTGCAGAATGTTCCGTCCGGAACACCGCTGGCCTCAGAACGACGTATGGGCGATGCATAACTTCACACTGAAAGGAGCCCAGCACTGTTCAGTTCTGAATAAGATGATAGCCGACGGTTTCGGCGCAGAGCCCACCTCACTGAAGGAATTCGCTGACAGAGCCCAATATGTCAACTACAATACCTACAGAGCTATGTTCGAATCCCGTTCAGACCACCGTAACGGCCTTCTCATCTGGATGAGTCATCCGGCATGGCCCAGTCTCGTATTCCAGACATATGACTATTGGTTCGACGTAAACGCCGCCACTTATGCTTGCAAGAGGGGCTGCTCTCCCATCAAGATTCTATGGAACCCCTATCTGTCCTCCATAGAGGTGGTGAATTATACCTACGTTGATGCACCGGGACTGACAGAATCGGTCAATTACCTTGACATCCACTGCCGTGAACTTGACAGTCGAGCCTATCCTGTCGATTCCTAAGATGACAGCACACTAA
>JAGHUZ010000012.1 GCA_018064575.1 Candidatus Minthomonas equi | reverse complement strand
AATGTGGTGGGGATATCGAACAGTTCCTCGAAACTTTTGACAGTGGAGGCATCGATTTATCCACATACAGGGAGAGGATGGCTCGGGAAGGTGTATCGGTCGATACCGCCGGTCTTCGTGATGGCATTATCGGAATGAGTCTGCCGAATGGGGTATTCGTGGATTGCACCGCGAATGAAACAGTCGCCGGACTCTATGAGGATTTTCTTTCCAATGGTATATCTGTGGTGGCTGCCAACAAATGCGCCGCATCATCGGATTATGACCGTTATCGTTCATTGAAATCCATTGCCCGGAACAAAGGGGTAAAGTTTCTCTTCGAGACTAATGTAGGTGCGGGACTCCCTGTCATCAGTACCATCAACGCTTTGAAAAATAGCGGAGACTGTATAGAAAAGATAGAGGCGGTAATGAGTGGAAGCCTGAATTATATATTCAATGTCCTTTCTTCTGAAATCCCTTTCAGCCGTGCCGTAAGGATGGCGGAGGAGGCCGGTTATTCCGAACCCGACCCGCGGGTGGATCTCTCCGGTACGGATGTGGTCAGAAAACTTGTGATTCTTTCCCGCGAAGCTGGCTGTAAGGTCAGTCAGGAAGATGTGGAGAAGCGCCTGTTCATTCCGAAGGACTTTTTCGAAGGCTCATTGGAAGAATTCTGGCAGAGACTTCCGTCTTTGGATGCAGGATTCGAAGAACAGCGGAAGGCATTGGCATCCGAAGGGAAGCGATGGCGTTTTGTCGCTAGAATGGATAAAGGTCATTATGGCGTGGCACTGGAAACAGTGGGAGAGGAGCATCCTTTATACCATTTGGACGGTTCGAACAACATATTTCTCCTTACTACTGAACGATACCGTCAGTACCCTATGATAATCAAGGGCTACGGAGCTGGTGCGGATGTGACGGCCGCAGGAGTGTTCTCGGATATTTTGAATATAGCCAACATATAATTTCACGTTATGAAAATCGCAATAGTGGGTGCCAGCGGCGCTGTAGGTCAGGAATTCCTGAAAGTATTGGAGGAACGGAAATTACCGGTCGACGAACTGGTGCTCTTCGGTTCTTCTCGCAGTGCCGGAACGAAATATCCTTTCCGGGGAAAGGAATATCAGGTCAGGCTTCTTCAGCATAATGACGATTTCTCCGATGTGGATATTGCGTTCGTATCTGCGGGAGCAGGAACATCAAGGGAATTCGCCGGAACCATAACGAAACACGGTACAGTGATGATAGATAATTCCAGTGCATTCAGAATGGATGAGGATGTGCCGTTGGTGGTTCCTGAATGCAATGCGGAAGATGCATTGGTGAGGCCGCGCAGAATAATAGCCAATCCGAACTGCACTACTATAATGATGGTAGTAGTGCTCAAACCTATAGAGAAACTTTCTCACATCAGGACAGTTCACGTGGCTTCCTATCAGTCGGCTTCCGGTGCGGGTGCGCAGGCGATGGCCGAACTGCAACAGCAGTATAAGGATCTGGCGGAAGAACGGCCTGTCAAAGTATGCAAGTTCCCTTATCAGCTGGCCTATAATGTAATACCTCAGATAGACCTGTTTACTGATAACGGATATACGAAGGAAGAGATGAAAATGTTCAATGAGACCAGAAAAATTCTTCATTCTGACCTGAGGTGTTCTGCCACTTGTGTAAGAATATCATCTCTCAGGTCCCATTCGGAAGCCTTATGGATAGATACGGAAAAACCTCTGTCCGTAAAGGAAGTTCAGGTGGCTCTCTCCGCTGCGCCGGGTGTAAGCCTTCTGGATGACCCTGCTTCAGGGACTTATCCTATGCCACTGTTTACCGGTGGCAAAGATGAAGTG
>JAGHUZ010000103.1 GCA_018064575.1 Candidatus Minthomonas equi | reverse complement strand
CAGGAGGCATTGCGTGAACAGCAGCGACGTCAGAGAAAATGATAATATCAGAAAACTTAAGCACCATATTATCGGAACTGCCATCAGATATCACTCTGGTGGCAGTTTCAAAATTCCATTCCGTTTCATCGGTCGAACAGGCCTACGAAGCCGGACAGAGAATATTTGGAGAAAGCCGCCCACAGGAATTGCGTGATAAGGCTGCGGTTCTTCCAAAAGATATCCAATGGCATTTCATCGGACATTTGCAGACCAATAAAATAAAATACGTCGTACCCAATGTAACGCTCATTCATTCCTGTGACAGTGAAAAACTCCTGTATGACATAGAAAAATGGTGTGCTGCCAACGGATACCGTACGGAAGTGCTTCTTGAAATGTATATCGCCTCGGAAGAATCGAAACAGGGATTTTCCCGCGATGAAGTGTTCAGACTGCTCGATGTCCTGGAAGCAAATCCTCTGCATTTTGTCACCATACGCGGTTTGATGGGAATGGCCTCGTTTTCCAATGATGAACGGCTCATAAGGAAAGAATTTTCAGCCTTGATGGAAACCTATGAAGCCATAGTATCACGGCAATATGATTTCCTTCACAAATTCGATATCCGTTCCTTCGGAATGTCATCCGATTGGCGTATGGCCATACAGATGGGAGCCACCCACGTAAGGATAGGAACAGCTATCTTCGGGAAAAGGTATTAAGAAGTTTAATATACTTATTTCGAATAGAAGCCGAATCCTCTACGGATTCCATCCATAACGAAATCCCAACGGATGACGATTCCTATTATCAATACTATTCCCAACCAGATGGCGCCTTTAACGGTATCTGGCTGGGATTTATACCATTCTATGATTTTCTTGAACATCTATTTTATTTTTTTAGCGTGATTCTGGCATTCACGGACATCAGTGAATCCCGGTCACCAAGCATCGGGTTGATATCGAACTCTTCAATTTCAGGAGCTGCCAGACACAGAGCCGAAACCCTTCTTATGGTTTCGTTGAGTAGATTGAGATTTATACCATTTCCACGGCTCAGACCTCTCAGTATGGGGTATGCTTTGAGGGATTTTATCATAGAATCCACTTCCTCCTTTGAGAAAGGAGCCAGTCCTATACTGATGTCATTTAGTGTTTCCACGAATACTCCACCCATACCGCACATTACCAGATGCCCGAAATTCCCTTCTTTTTTTGCACCTATGAAGATTTCTATTCCAGAAAGCATTTTCTGAAACAGCACACAATCCGCGCCCGGTATCTTCATCATTCGCTCAAATTCGTTTTTCATTATCAGGTCTTCACGGACATTCAATGTGGTGCCGCTGGAGAGATAATTGTGTTCCGGCCCGACGACTTTCATCACTAAAGGGTAACCGCCTATTTCCCGAACAGCTTCGAGAGCTTCATCTACAGAATAGGCGGAAGCTTCTTTCACTCTGGGTATTCCTGCGGCATCAAGCAGAATCTGAACCTGTTCCGGCTGGAGATGCCCGGAACCGTTATTGTTGATAACCTCACGAATCCTATGTCTATCAACAGGGGGGAGGGATATGTTTTCGGACTGAAAATTATGGGATTCCGATATTTTCTTGAGTGCCTTGGCCAGAAATACTTCGTCAGGAAATGTGATGGCTCCTTTTTGGTGGAAGGATGTCGTACGGTCGGACGTTATAAGTGTTGAGGCCATAACAATATATATCGGCTTTGTGCAGGTTTTCAACTTTGAAAGGAGAACATCATAGACATCCTCGTTGCCACCGGCTTCCAAACCGCCCCAAATGACTGTCATCGCATCTATCTGTGGGCAGTCATTCTGACAGAAATCAATTACTTCCGCCAGTTGGTCGGCTGTGCCGTCTGTCATTATGTCAATGGGATTCGATACACTGGAACCTGTATTGAGTTTGGTTAGCAGAGCATCCGCTGCAGAACCTTCAATTTTAGGTATTTCCATCCCTGACGCAGAAAAAAAGTCGGTCTGAAGAATGGCTGGCCCTCCGGCAGAGGTAATTACAGCGATTCTCTTGCCCTTGAGTTCAGGAAGCATCATAGCTGAGGCGACAAAGACCAGTTCTGTTCTGGAAAAACATCTCACTATACCGGCTTTGTGAAAAAGAGCATTTACGGCCTTGTCGGATGAGGCAATGGCTCCTGTATGGAGGGATGCTGCCTTGGAACCGGAATCACTGGTTCCTGCCTTTATGGCACAGATTTTAGCTCCTTTAGATATGAGTGAAGATGAGTGTTTGAGCAGAATGTCAGGATGGGCGATGCTTTCGATGTACAGCATCAGTACAGTCGGGGCATTTTTTTCGGAACAATTTATGTCAATGTACTGAAGAATGTCCTCGACCCCGTTCTGTGCTGAATTACCTACAGAAAATACCGATTTGACAGGCAGTCCGAGGTGCTGTGCGGTTTCAAGTATGTAAACAATGGTGGAACCTGATGCTGAAATGAGAATGGCTCCATTCGGGTGAAGTTCAGGAATCGGCTTTCTGAAGGTTCCGGCGTAAACGGGAGTAATAAGTCCGGTACTGTTCGGTCCGAATAGGGAAACTTCGGATTTTTCGCAGATAGTTTTGATTTTATCTTCCGCCAGAGCACCTTCCGGCCCACTTTCCCTGAAACCTCCGGAAAGGATGATAATGGCCTTGCATCCCTTTATGTTTACCAGTTCATCGACAGCATCGGGGCATTCATTCGAAGGGATGCACAGGATGGCGCATTCAACTGAAGGAATGTCGTGAATCGAATGGAAAGACTTGCATTCCTGTACTGTACCAGTTTCTTGTGGATTGACTACATATATGATGCCTGAGTAAGTGTCTTTCAAGTTCTTCAAAGTCGCTCCTCCTATGGTTCTCAAATTCGTTGAACCACCCACGACAACGATTTCGGAAGGGTTTAACAATTCTTTGTTTATCATACGATTTCAGGCATTTTTAAAATGTTTGATTACAAAAATACGAATATTTCCACGAATATTGGATTATTGAATAAATTTGCAGATATAATAGTATCGCAATATGTCAGAAATTCTTCTCAAGAACGTTCATCTTCCCAATGGGGAACAGACTGAAATTTTGATTGAAGACGGAGCGATTTCCAGAATCGGTTCATCACTCGGGGAAATAAACGATCAAGTTATCGATGTTTGTGGAAAATATGCCATTCCGGGTTATTATAATATGCATACTCATGCCGCGATGACCCTTATGAGGGGATATCGTGATGATATGGAACTTTTCAGCTGGTTGAAATCCATCTGGTCCATTGAAGCACATCTTGATGAAGAAGCCATTTACTGGGGGACAAGATTGGCTTGTCTTGAAATGATAAAAAGCGGAACGATTTGTTTCTGTGATATGTATTTCCGCCTGGATTCTTCCGCTCAGGCCATAGCGGACAGTGGGATGAAAGCATTGCTTACCAGTTGTTTTCTGGATGGAGGAAAGGAAGCAAAAAAACTTCAAGACCGCCGTGATTGTGAACGTGATTTTATGTTTTCACAGAAATGGCCCGGTTCCGTCAGATTCGGTGTGTCTGTTCACGCGCCATATACCGTATGTGAGGAAAACATCCTTTGGGCGGCTGATTTCGCCAGAGAAAGAGGTCTGCCTATTACTATCCACGTATCCGAAACGGAAAATGAGAATAGGGACTTTATTTCCTCTCACGGAATTTCTCCTGTCAGATATCTTGAAAAATTGAAATTCTGGGGCGATGATGTGATTCTTGCACACG
>JAGHUZ010000293.1 GCA_018064575.1 Candidatus Minthomonas equi | reverse complement strand
TTCTGGAGGCGCTTACATCGATGAGAAGCATCACCACCAGTTCACGCTCCTCCTCGAAAACCTTGACATAAGGAGAACGGAGGCGGGCAGTGACATTCCAGTCCATATTCCTCACATCGTCCCCATACTGGTATTCACGAACCTCGCTGAAGGCCATACCCCTCCCCTTGAACGCCGAATGATATTCACCGGCGAATATCTGATGGGAGAGAGAACGGGTCTTGATTTCTATCTTCCTGATTTTCTTCAGAAGTTCATTCCTGTCTTCCATCTGCTACGGAACCTCCACTGCATTGATGATATCGGTAATAATCTGCTCTGACGTTATATTTTCCGCTTCAGCCTCGTATGTCAGTCCGATACGGTGACGGAGCACCTCGTAACATACCGCACGCACATCCTCGGGAATGACATAACCTCTTCTCTTTATGAAAGCATAAGCCTTGGAAGCCATTGCCAGAGAGATGGAGGCACGGGGAGATGCGCCATATGAAATCATATCCTTCAGTTTGCCGAGCTGGTAGGCCTCCGGGGTACGGGTGGCATAAACGATATCCACGATATACTTTTCTATCTTCTCATCCATATAGACCTCACGCACCACTTCACGGGCACGCTTGATATCCTCCGGCTGAAGCACGGCATTGGCCTTGGGAAATGTTCCCCCGTTATTCATACGGATAATCAGTTTTTCTTCCTCCTTCTTGGGATAGGTAACCACCACCTTAAGCATAAAACGGTCCACCTGCGCTTCGGGAAGAGGATATGTTCCTTCCTGCTCGATGGGGTTCTGTGTAGCCATCACAAGGAAGGGTTCAGGGAGAGGGAAAGTCTGATCACCGATAGTCACCTGTCTCTCCTGCATCGCTTCGAGAAGGGCTGACTGAACCTTGGCCGGTGAACGGTTGATTTCATCCGCCAGAATAAAGTTGGCGAAGACAGGTCCCTGCTTAATCTGGAACTGTTCGCTCTTCTGACTGTATATCATAGTTCCAAGCACATCGGCGGGAAGGAGGTCTGGAGTGAACTGAATCCTGTTGAACTTGGCATTGACGCTCTGCGCGAGAGTGTTGATGGCGAGAGTTTTGGCCAGACCCGGAACACCTTCGAGAAGTATGTGTCCATTGGCCAGCAGACCGATGAGAAGATTCTCCACCAGATGCTTCTGCCCGACGATAACCTTGTTCATTTCCATCGACAGAATATCTACGAAGGCGCTTTCCTTCTGAATGCGGTCGTTAAGTTCTTTAATGTTTACTGTATCCATTTCAGATTATGTTGAATAATTCGATTTAATCAAATCACAAACATACATATTTCGAGCCAAAAAGAAAAATGTTTGAATACTTGCAGGTCACTGGTGAGAAGTTATGAAAATATTCAAAGCGGATGCAACGAATGGCCGTATTTTTGCATCTATCGGTCAGAGTATGTTAATAACCCTGACCATAATCTATCTGATAGCGATAT
>JAGHUZ010000126.1 GCA_018064575.1 Candidatus Minthomonas equi | reverse complement strand
CGGTTCGCACGGACTATGTGCTATATGTGCCGGATTCAATCACGCATTCTGAAGATATTTTCTTATTTTTGCACATACAAATTTCTTATTTAGATGAATATGGTCGAAGGGAGTCAAAAAGTATCACTGAACGCAGCAGATTATAACAGCGAATCCATCGAGCATCTTGAATGGAATGAGGCCATAAGGAAAAGACCCGGTATGTATATCGGAAATACCGGAGACGGTTCATACCCGGATGACGGTATATATATTCTGGTCAAGGAAGTATTGGACAATGCCGTGGATGAATATGCCGCCGGTTTCGGGAAAAGCATCGACATCCAGATAGAAGATACCACCGTCAGAATCAGGGACTTTGGGAGGGGCATCCCTCCGGGAAAGCTCATTCAGGCTGCCAGTCAGATGCACACGGGGGGAAAATTCAATACTAAAAACTATAAAGTTTCAGTCGGACTGTACGGTGTGGGACTGAAAGCAGTAAACGCCACCTCCGATTATTTTCACGTCGAATCATTCCAGAACGGTCACAGCACCTGGGCTGAATTTTCAGCGGGTGAACTCACTGGAAAAGGAGAAAGCGAAACTAAAGAAAGAAACGGCACCCTTATCGTTTTCCACGCTGATGATACCATATTCACCGGATATAAATATAATCTTGACTTTATCACGAATATGGTCAAGAACTATTCATACCTCCACGCAGGACTTACACTGAGACTCAACGGAGACGAATATATTTCGAAAAACGGACTGCTCGACCTTGTAAAGGATAATCTTTCAGAAGCCCCCCTGTATGAACCTATTCATCTCATCGGTGACGGCATAGAAATCGTCATCACCCACGGAGACATCAACGGAGAGGACATCGCCTCTTTTGTTAATGGACAGAACACTACCAGAGGTGGCACTCATCTGGCCGCTTTCCGCGAAGGAGTGGCCAAGACACTCAAGGATTTCTATAAAAAAGACTATGATCCTTCCGATGTACGGGAATCTCTCATCGGAGCTGTCAGTGTAGAGGTAATGGAGCCGATTTTCGGTGACCAGACCAAGACAAAACTGAATTCAAAGGACGTGAACAAGGATGAGGGCCCCTCCATCCGTTCATTCGTTTGTGATTTCATTCAGGAACATCTTGAC
>JAGHUZ010000267.1 GCA_018064575.1 Candidatus Minthomonas equi | reverse complement strand
CTTCAGTTACTGTCAATACCGCAGCCGATATGGGTGGTGACCCGATGACAAACCTCCATATGAGAAACTGGATGGAATGCGTAAGGTCCAGAAACGTAAAGGCCAATGCTCCCGTCGAGGCCGGATATAGCCATTCCATCGCGACGATGATGTGCAACGCAGCTGTCCGTACCGGAGAAAAGGTTACTTTCGACGAAAAGGCTCAGGAAATAATGGCCGGTGGAAAGCCTTTCGAACCGTTTGCTTATTAGTGAAGAATAATCATTTCCAAGTATGAAAAGAATTTCATTGCTTATTGTGGCTATTTTGTCCGGTGTTATTGTACAGGCACATAATTTTAAAATCGTTAACGATAATTCAGCCCCGGTGGATGACATCTATCTTTTAGAGAGTTCATCCCCATTCAAATTTGACAAAGGTAAAACAGTCGAACTGGACATTGACTTCAGTCAGGCTGAAATAGTGGAATTCGACCGTGACTACCGCACAGTGCTCAGAAATTTCGGTTCGATTGATAAGTATAATGCCGATCACGGAGAGGATTACGTCAAGGATTGGCCTGATGATTTGAGTATAATGACCGTTTTCGCGTGCAAGAATTTGACGAATGCTTTGAAGTCTGAATTTATTCCTGAAGGATATGCGGAGAAAACGGATTATCGTGTCGTGGTAAAAATAGGATTATTTGAGTTCGGACATTTTGTTGCAATAGGCGGTGCCAAGGATGGTGGTACGATTACGAAAGGTCTCATTGAGATTTACGATTCGGGAAATAATCTTATGGCCGTTTATGATATCAATTATCTGCGCGGAATGAATGTGGGATATGGAAACGGTGACCGTGTCCGCGAATGGGGAAAGATGTTTTCCAAAGCATTCAAGAAAGCGCTATAGTGTTTGCCGATGAAGAATCTCATAGTTATTATTACAGCAGTCCTTGTGCTGGCCTCTTGTGCTGCGTCGTCTGTTACAGTTTCGTCCCCGGACGGTCATCTTGACTTTCACCTGTCCGTTTCGGAAGGCCAGTCAGTGATTTCCATTGATTACAAGGGAGAAAAGCTTCTTCTGGATTCTCCTGTCGGCATTGATTTCGAGAACGGGTATCTGGGTATGAACGTTAAACTCAAGGCGGGGAAGTCTGTTGCTGTCGTGGATGACTACTATATGCCTGTAGGCAAGACAAGCCACGTACATAGTGTTTCCAACGAGCTTGTGGCCACGCTCCGCAATCCGGAAGGACTGTATGTCAAGATATTTATGAGAGCCTTTGATGATGGAGTGGCATACCGTTACGAGATTCCCGCGCAGAAGAGTATGGGGAGCCTTGCCGTCAAGTCTGAGTGTATGGAACTCAAGCCTGCCGGCGACCCTGTGACCAAGGCGATGATTCTGCCCGGATTCATCAGCTCGCATGAGGCGAACTATAAGACAGCTCCTCTGAGCGCATACGAGGACAGCCTTCTGATGGATATGCCCGTGTTTCTGGCCTTCCCTTCCGGAAAATATATGGCCGTTACTGAAGCGAACGTAGTGGATTATGCCGGAATGATGATTCGCAGCAGGAACGGAATGCTTACGGGAGTTCTGTCTCCGCGTCTGGATGACTCCGGGCTCAGTGTTATCGGAGAACTGCCGCACCGCAGTCCCTGGCGCGTGTTCCTTATTTCCGACAGGGCCGGAGCTCTTTTGGAGTCCAATATTCTCACTACTCTCTGTGACCCATGTCAGGAGCAGGACCTGTCATGGCTCAATCCCGGAAAGGCAACCTGGCCGTGGTGGTGTGGATACCAGGCACCTGCTGAAATGAAAAAAGGCGACATCAACACCATCAACTACAATATCAATACCTATTTCATTGATTTCTGCGCCAAATATGGCATCCCATATCATTCCATTACCGGAATTATCGATGAGAACGGTCGCGAATACCCTTGGTTCTACAATGAGGGGAGTTACACCGGCAGTCCGCTTGAAAGTGACGACACCAAGCGTCTCTGCCCCGGCTTTGAACTTGAACCCATCTGCCGGTATGCTGAGGAGAAGGGTGTGGATATGCGTGTGTGGGTTCACTGGAAGCCTCTCTCAAAAGACATCGAAGGCACTTTCCGCCAGTACCGTGACTGGGGAATCAAAGGTATGATGATAGATTATATGGACCGTGATGACCAGGAGATGATAGATTTTCAGAAAAAGGCTTTGGAACTGGGTATGAAATATCATCTGCACATCCAATTCCACGGTTCCAGCAAACCTTCAGGTCTGCAGCGTACTTACCCCTGCGAGTTCACGAGGGAAAATACGCTGAACTATGAAGTTTACAAATGGAACGGCACGCAGCTCGGTGCTGACCACGATTTGGATCTTCCTTTCACCCGCTGCCTCGCAGGCCCTGCAGACTATCATCTTGGAGGTTTCAATGCTGTCACTATGGAGGAGTACAAGCCTGTATTCTCCCAGCCGATGGTGACCAATACCCGC
>JAGHUZ010000149.1 GCA_018064575.1 Candidatus Minthomonas equi | reverse complement strand
GGCGGGAAGTGTCATTTGTATTCGGAGTATCTTTCTCCCGTTCCCGTTACCGATTCGTCATCGAAGTGGTTCGGGCAGATAATAGCGGTTCGCAAGGGGCTGGATGAAAGTCCCGTGTTGATTTCCATAGACGGGCAGGGGAGAGAATCGGTGATATGTCCCTTCTGCTCCGTCTCATCTGATTTGGAACTGTCTCCCCTTGGGAGGCTTTACTGGACGGAAATGAGGACTGCCGGTGCCAGCACGCTGGAAGATTTTTCTGTTCTGAAATATCTGGACCTCAGGACCGGAACCATCGTGGCATATCCGGACAAGAGAACCAAGTGGTTCAATCCTTCCGTTTCCTCTGGCGGAGAATATGTGACGGTGACGGAATACCCCGTAGGAAAACCATCCTGCGCAGTGCTCATCGACAGTCGTTCCGATGAAATCATCAGCCGTATTGAGGCTCCTGAAAAAGCTCAGATAAAGGAGACGGCATATCTGGGGAATGATATGTATGCAACTGTCATTACGGAAAGGGGCTTGGGCATTTACAGGTATGGGGAGGATGGCTGGTGTGAGATAATAGCTCCCCAGCATCAGTCTGTCTCAAGGCTGAGGAGCACCGATTCGCTCTTGTATTTCTGCAGTGATCTCGATGGGGTGCAGAATATTTATACATTGGACCCTTGCGAAAAACATCTTACCGGAATCACTAATTCCAGATATGGGGCGGATTATCCGTATCTGTCGGAAGACGGGTCTCTGATATGTTCTGATTTTGGTGTGAAAGGCTTCAGGCCGGTGAGGATACAGAAGGATTCATTGTCATCGCTAAGATGTTCTTTTGATACTCCGTTTGAATTTCCTGTTGCGAGGATGTTGGCGGAGCAGAGAAATAGTCAGAGCAGGATTTGTCCCGATAGCATATCCGTACCTGATTTCAGCGATGTCGGCCGGTATCCGGCACGGCGATATTCAAAACTGGCGAATCTGTTCCGTTTCCATTCCTGGGCACCATTCTATTACGACATTGACGAAATTCTCTCTATGACGTATGATAACTTTTATCATCTGGCATCGCTGGGTGTCGTTGCATATTCGCAGAATCTGCTTGGGAATTTTGTGGCGAGGATGGGTTATTCCGCACATCCCGCTGATATCCCCGGTTCTGAGAACGGGAAGAGGTGGTTTCATTCGGGACACGCCAAGTTTACCTTGAAGTCCATTCCGTATATCGAGGCTACAGTCGATTTCAATGAAAGATTCAGAATCCATTCCGACGGGATAGACATTTCCAGGGAGGGGTACTATTATAACGATAAAACCAGATATTATATAACCGATACATATCCCCTGTATGTAAGGACCAATGTCAGGCTCTATTATCCGCTTTCTTTCAATGGGGGAGGATGGAACCGTTCACTGATTCCACAGTTGAACTGGAGTTTTTCGAATGATGAATACGTGGCACGTGACGGGAGCCGTTTTTTCTGGAATCAATTGGTGGGGGCTATCAGTTATTCCCAGACCAGACCGATGGCTCAGTCCCAATTATTCCCGAGGTGGGGCTTCAGTCTCTCAGGGATATATTCCACTGCGCCCTGGGGAGGAAAGGCGTTCGGGCATCTGGGATATATCCGAGGATTCGCTTATCTGCCGGGATTTACCAGGGAGCAGGGGCTGAAACTTGCATTTACCTGGCAGAAGCAGCATGTCGGCGATGGTGAATACCTCCTTGCCAGTCAGGCTTCGATGCCGAAAGGATATATTTACAGTTCTCCGACGCTTAATTATCGGAAATTTGAGGCGGCATACGCTATTCCCGTCTATCTGGGGGATATTCATATAGGATGGGATGTCGGACTTTATATCCAGAGGCTTGAGTTGATACCGTTCTATGAATGCGCTTTGGATACCGGCAGAAGCGGTGTAAACAGATTTTTCTCCAGTGTCGGGGGAGATTTTCTGGTGGACTTCAAACTGACACCCATTAATTCACAGATGAGTGCCGGTGTAAGATATTCCCGTATAGGTGAAGACTGTTACTGGACCACTTCCGGATTAAAAGAGAGTGGAAGGAACAGATATCAGTTATTGTTTGTCATTTATTTCTGATAATCCGTCCGGGTTCAATTTCCCTTTAAGCGCTGCCGCGGCTTTGGTACCTATGAGTTCCGCTATTTCCGCTTCAGGAGCCTGTCTTATTCTGGAAACGGTCCTGTATCGCTTTAGAAGAATTTCCTTGCGTACTTTTCCTATTCCCAGAATATCATCAAGGACAGAAGTCATTTGACCTGCGCTGCGACGGTTTCTGTGATGGGTGATTCCGAAGCGGTGCGCCTCATCCCTGATGTGCATCAGGACTCTCAGGGTGGTGGAATTACGGTCGAGAAAAAGGGGATAGGGGTCTCCGGGAACGATGACCTCCTCCATTCTTTTGGCAAGACCTATGAGTTTGACCCGGTCGAGAAGGTTCAGTTCTTCAAGAACCTGATATGCGGCGCTGACCTGCCCTTTGCCTCCATCCACCACTACCAGTTGGGGCAGTTCCTCTCCCTCTTCCAGAAGGCGTGTGTAACGTCGGTTCAGAACCTCCTTCATGGATGAGAAATCATCCGGTCCGATGACCGTCTTGATGTTAAAATGGCGGTAGTCTTTCCTGGAGGGCGAACCATTGCGGAAAACGACGCAGGAGGCGACGGGATTCGTTCCCTGTATATTGGAATTGTCGAAGCATTCGATATGGCGCGGCATAACTTTCATCTGCAAGTCGCGCATCATATTGTTTACTATGTGTTCTGAGTGTTCTTCAGGGTTCTTGAACTCTTCCTGTTTGAGTTTCTCGAATTTCATCGCCGAGGCATTCTTGCGGCTGAGTTCCAGCAGGGAGGCTTTATCCCCTTTGACCGGGACGTGGATTTCTGTCCCCGGGAAAGTGGTGTCAGGCAGGAAGGGGACGATGATTTCTTTCTGCATTTCACCGAAACGGTCATAGATGCCTGCGATGAAGGTGGACAGGACGGAGGCCTCTTCCTCCTCGATGCGCGATTTGACTTCCATATTGACCGACTGGATGATACAGCCGCCGCGTATGCGGAGAAAATTGCCGTAGGCGTCATCACCGTCGAAAACGAGGGAAAACACGTCTGCATTCGTTTGTGATGCGCTTACTATCAGAGATTTGGCATAATGCTTTTCGAGCAGTTCCTTTCTCGTTTTCCAAATTTGGGCCTCTTCGAATTTCCATTCTCCGGCCGCCTGTTTCATGTTTCTGTCATATTCCCGAATCATCCCGGAGGAATCACCTTTTAGAATGGCTTTGATTTGCTCTATCTGTGCATCGTATTCGTTTTTGCTTATATGCCCTTCGCAGGGACCGGCACATTTCCCGAGATGGAAGTTGAGGCAGATTTTGTGTTTGCCTGCGGCAATGGATTCGTCCGTGAGGGTCAGATTGCAGGTTCTCAGGCGGTAGAGTGATTCCACCAGAGAAACGATGTTCCGTGCGTGGATGGAGGAAGAGTACGGGCCGAAATAAAGGGAACCGTCCCTGATGACTCTTCTGGTTACGAATACGCGCGGAAAGGGTTCGTGGCGCAGGCATATCCACGGATATGTCTTGCTGTCCTTGAGCAGAATGTTGTATTTCGGCTGGAATTGCTTGATGAGGTTGTTTTCGAGCAGAAAGGCATCTTCTTCACTATCGACCACGGTATGGATGATATCCTCGATTTTCGAGACCATTATCGCAGTTTTTCTGTTCAGGGTATCTATGGGGCGGAAGTAGGAACTGACTCTGCGGCGCAGGTCTTTGGCCTTGCCCACGTAAATTATAGTTCCTTCAGAGTCGAGGAATCTGTAAACCCCCGGTTGGTGTGGGAGCAGTTTGAGTTTTTCTTCCTGGTTCATCGCTATGGGACGGGGTCATATCCGCTGCCTCCCCAGGGATGACAGCGCAGGATGCGTTTCAGAGAAAGATAGAATCCTTTGAAAGGACCATACTTGCGGAAGGCCTCAAGTGCGTACTGCGAACAGGTGGGGGTAAAGCGGCAGGCCGGGGGCGTATAGGGAGAGATGCAGCGCTGGTAGAATTTTATCAGCAGAAGGAAGGGAAAAACTGCGACTCTTTTGACTGTATCAGGAAATCTTGCTGAAGACCGTTTTGACTGATTCGGAGATTCTTTCATAATCCAAGATTTCTGATGTGGTGTAGATAACGAGAAAATGCTTTGACCCGCTTTCAGGGAACGAACTCCGATTCAGGCGCCAGGCATGACGGATGCGTCGGCGGATAAGATTTCTTTTTACAGCTCTCTTGAAAATCCGCTTGGGTACAGAGATAATCAGACGTTCCTCCTCTTCTGTGACGGGACAGTCCATATAATAGACCCGGAACGGAAAGGAATAGAAAGATTTACCCTCATTATGGATTTTCTCTACGGAGGTCATATCAGTCAAGTGAGGAAACGTAGGTGAATGTGTAGAAATGACCCTGAAAGTCAAAGGACATAAAGG
>JAGHUZ010000219.1 GCA_018064575.1 Candidatus Minthomonas equi | reverse complement strand
CTGCTGCATTCCTCCGGTTCGGGGTCTTCGTGTGACTGCATTCTCAAGGTATCCATATCGTGACTTGAAGTGGCGCAGACACTCAGGTATTTCCAGTCACCTTCCTGCTCCATACCCTTCATTTTTAGAGAAAGTATCTTCTCGTGTTCCATAACCGTCGGAACGCAGTCTGGAACCATTCCCAAATCTTCCCCGCAAGCGAGCATTCCTGTGGAGGATAGCAGTTCCGGAAGTTTTTTCATAGCGTTCTTTCTCCAGAATTCATCGTGGCGGTGGAAGAAAAAGTCATTATACATATCACCGAAAACCTGTTGCTGCCACATCGGAAGATTTCCGGAAGCAGGGGTGATGTAGGGTTGATACATTCCCGGGTGCCTCGAATCTTCGTGGAACAATCCTTCTACGTGAAGCCCCTTTCCGAGTATTTCGTCCAGAGTATAGGGAAGTGCAGGATTGAAATGACCTTCGATACCGCTGGTGAATTCAATCGGAATCTCCCAGATTCTGAAAAAGCCCAGAATGTGGTCGATTCTGAATGCTGCGAAATACTCGGACATTTTTCTCAGGCGTGCTTTCCACCAGGCGAAATCATTTTTCGCCATAGCTTCCCAGTTATATGTGGGGAAACCCCAGTTCTGCCCGTCACGGCTGAAGTAATCCGGAGGAGCTCCGGCGCAGGAATCAAGGTTGAAAAGTTCCGGGTGAAAGTGTGCTTCCGCACTTTGTGCGCTGACTCCGATGGGAAGGTCCCCTTTGAAAAATACATTGCGTTTGCGTGCATATTCCACCACTTCGGAAAGCTGCTTGTCGAGATGATACTGCATCCACGAGTAGTATTCGGTCTCGAGGGAATCTCTTCCGGCGCAGAAACTGCAGTATTCGTCCAGCCAGAAGGAATTGGTTTTCACGAACTTCTTGAATGCGGAAGTGGCCATATCCTTTTCCGCGCGGGATTCGAATGCTTTTCTGATGTAAGCCATCTTGGCTCTGAATACCTTCGGATAATCGATTTGTTCGAGGGAGTTCAATGCTTTCTGTTCCTTTTTGAAGGCCGCAGTTTCCCTGATTCCGAGATTCTGGAGTCTGAGATAGAGGGGATGAAGGGCGAAACTGCTGACGGGGCTGTAAGGATATGAATCCTCCCATCCTCCATTTCGGGTGGTGTCGTTGATGGGAAGGAGTTGTATGATGCATTGCCCTGTGGCGCAGGCCCAGTCAACCAGAATCTTCAAGTCATTGAAATCACCGATTCCGAAGTCATCGGCGCTCCGCAATGAAAATACCGGAACGGCAGTGCCTGCCCCTCTGAATCCGGGACGGTCGAAAATGGCTGCGGAATGCTCACGTGGAAACGGGCATCCCGGGAACGGACAGTCGAACCAGACATCGTGAATTTCTCCGGAAAGTTTTGAATGATGATGTTTCCATTCCGTCCTCAGAATGCATCCATCCTTCATTACGACGTAAGTGTAATCCGAGAGAATGGAGGCGGTACAGTGGGGGAAGGTAATGCTCCAGATGCCGTTTCCTTCCCAGGTCATAGGAAATTTACGGTCATTGGAAATGAGGGAGAGACTTTCTCCCCATCGGGTGAAATATTCGATGCTAAGTTTTACTTTCATATTAATTCCAGTTCATCGAACAGATAATTCATCCCTGCGTATTTATCGAGTATCCAGAGCACATAGCGGATATCGACATTGACACATTTGCAATATCTTGGTTCGAACCAGAAATCGCTGCACAATGATTCTTTGTTGCCATCGAAGGCAAGTCCGATGAGTTCTCCACGGCCATTGAGTACCGCGCTTCCGGAATTTCCCCCTGTAATGTCATTCGTGGAAAGAAAATTGACAGTCATAGTCCCGTCCGGATTACCCCAGCGTCCCCAGTCTTTCTTCTCCAGAAGAGCATGCTGTCTGTCATTCAGGTGAAAATCATAGACTGAAGGGTCATATTTTTCCAGAATTCCGGATGCGGTGCTCAGTTCCGCATAACGTATTCCGTCACGTGGATGGAGATCGCATACGTTCCCATAGGTCAGCCTCATAGTGGAATTCGCATCGGGATACTGTGTGATACCCTTTTCGCATCTCATCTCATAGAGCGCCTGTGTGTACCGGCGTTTGAGTTCAGTGAGGGATGAAGGACAGAAACTGCAGGTTTTGTCGATTTTATCATTGATGTCCTTTATGGAAATGGAACTCAGTACGCGGACGAAAGAATCTGCGTTGACATCTTTCAGAGACCTGTAGTCTGAAATGAATTCAGTGAATCTTGTGCGGTCGGTTATAAATGAATTATTCCATACCCATTCCGCCATAGCCCGTCCATCTCCGTTGAATTTGTCCAGCATTTTATTAAATGCGTTTCCTCTGAATTCCCGGGAGGAAGAAGCGGCATATTCAGTCAAGGCATATACGAAGAGATCGTGTTCCACACGGGAATCGGTAGAAGAGAACAAATCATCGGACCACTTCATAAAAAGGGTGTCAGCTGAAAGAAGAGTGGAATCCGATTTTCTCATCGAACTTTTGATTCTGTTGGTCATCGAAAAATAAGCGCAACTGCCTACTATCCCGTTTCTGAATTTTATCAACTCCTTCTCAGCATCAATCCGGGCCTGATATACCTTCCCGATTTCGGTGATAATCTCTTTCCTCGGGTCGTTCCGTTTGTCCAGCCATTCCTGAAGTTCTTTCTCGATGGCTTGCTTTTTCGACACTATCCCATATCTCGTGATGGCGGAGGCGGCTCCTTCATAATTCTCCTGAACATTGGAGATGCTGAAGTATTGGTCGGCATATTTGAGTCTTATGGTATCGTTCTTCTCGCTCCAGTCACTGATAATGTCCATTTTCCCTTTCATCGCAGGGGTGGTCATAGGGTATTGGATTCTTGAGACGAAGTCAGCTTCGAATGAAGATGAATAGCGGTTGGTACGTCCGGGGTAACCCAGTATCATAGTGTAGTCCCCCATTTTCACTCCTTTGGTGGAAATGGCAAGGTGGCGTTTCGGAACCATAGGGACATTATCCGGAGAGTATTCGGCAGGGGAACCGTCGGGTGCAGAATAGACGCGGTATATAGCGAAGTCGCCTTTGTGCTGAGGCCATTCCCAATTGTCGATGTCACCGCCGAAGGCGGCAATCGATACCGGCGGGGCAGCTACAAGTCTTACATCGCTGAAGCGGTCATAGAGGAACATATAATATTTTGAATTCTTCCACATACTGCCAAGTGAAGCTTCCATTCCATATTCTTTTTGGTATTTGGTCTCCATAACCCAGGCCAGCTTGCGGGAACCCATTTTCTTCTTGTCCGCTCCAGTCTCTCTGGAGAGGCTGTCCACTTCCTGAGTAACATCTATGACCTTTCTCAGAAAGAATGCACTTCTTCCCGGGATGGGCTTCTCTTCTGACCTCTTGAATGCCCAGAATCCCTCTTCGAGGTAATTGTGCTCCGGGGTGCTTAGAGCGTGGACGTCTCCGTAGGCGCAGTGATGATTGGTTATCAGCAGGCCCTTGTCCGATATGATGCTGCCCGAGCAGAAGAAATCAAGTGCTATTATGGCATCGCTGATAGATGCCTGCGATTCATCATAGATGACATTAGGGGGCAATTTCAGTCCTGCTGCCCTCATATCCTTGATGAGCCCCTTTTCCATCAGGTTGACAAGATACATTCCATCGTCGCCCCGGAGTGATGTGAAACCCTGCATCAGGGTGGATAACAAAAGTGTTACGAGAATTTTTTTCATTCCTATACAGCTTCTTATTCTATGTATGCCACTACTTTACCTGTGTCCGTAAATTTGAAACGCTGATTTTCTTCACGGATATCACCTTCCTTATATTTGATGGGCCACTTGGGCTGGTTGACCAGTTCCATAATCTTTTCGGCCGAGATGTCATCTGTGCAGAATCTGATTCTTATCGTAGGCATATTATCCTCGTCGAGAAGGAGATAAATCCCTATGATGCCCTCTTGCTGGGACAGATAATTGCTCAGGAACGGAAGATTTCTGAGAGTGAGCGGTTTCTGGTAATTCATATTGGAATATGACATCGTCTGCTGGGGACGGCCGGCATATTTTTCCACGCGGGATTTGAATTCAGCTTTGAACGGTGAGAACATTTTTTCAAGATATGGCCTCAGTGCGATGGTGTCGATTTTCTCCTCCAGTTTTACATACTTGTAATTTACAGGAATGATTTTGACTCCTCCGCCGTGCTGCGGCATCTCCACTTCCTTGAGGGAGCACATCTCTTTCAGGAAATCTTCGTCGATGGGCTCATCCACACCCATATACAAGCGGACTATCAGCGGGCACGCATATTCGGTTTCCAGACCGTAATATGCTTTGCCTGTATTCCTGAACTGCATCCCAAGATAATTGGGGTCAAGTTTGTCATACATATTCTCCGTACGTATGGTAATCACTTTCACCTTTTGGGTTCCGGCTTCCGGGTCGGAAATACGGAACTTGGTGGGTGTATATACGGCTTCCTGAATGGTCTCGGGAGTCACGGTAGAAGGGTCATAGTAGATGGTTACACGTCCGTGTTTGACGAATGTCTTGACTCCATATACACCCTGAATACGCTGGAGTTTTGCCTTGAATGCCATCGATGAACCGTAGCATTTTACCGAACGCATTCCTGTCATATCGAACTCGGCGAGTGCCTCGTCGGGAACGATAACGGTCTCCACACCGGCCTCATCTACGGTTTTGTTCCATCTGACGTCGATAGTGGGCAGTTCGGTGGTCGAACCTATCCACAATGCGATGAAGAACAGGGCTGCCGCGATGAATCCCGGTATCCATCTTCCCCATTTGCGGCGCGTTACACTGAGAGCGCCTTTATTACAGGAACTTACGCATTCTCCGCATAACGAACAGTCGACGCAGGTGACTTTTCCGTTGAAATTCTTGAGAGGAATATGATAGGGGCAGTTTTTTTCGCAAAGCCCGCACAGATTACATTCTGTGGCATCGCGATAAATGCTGATGAGCTGCGGATTAAGTTTGGGATGTTTGACGAAAATCTCGAGCAGATAAGCACCTCCGCAGGCTATGGCGAGAACGGCCACCCAGGGAATGTTGATTCCGAAGTGGAGCAGAATCACATAGGCCAGAAGCAGAATAACGATTTCCAGCGTGAATTTGAAAATATGGCTTATGGCTCCCAGTGGACAGATGTATCTGCACCAGAACATATCCACGAGCAGACCTCCGAGGAAAAGTATTCCGATGGATATGCAGGCCATCCATACGGTAAGTTCACCCTTGAAACCGGTAGCGAAAGCGTAATAGGGGTCGAAGTTCTTGCAGAAAAGCTCACTAGATGATAAAGTTATATAAAATATCAGGAACAGGAGGCCGTATTTGATCAGACGGAGAAGAGCGTCTGCCACGCTGCCGTTTCTGATAGAAATGAACTTGATGCGGAATGTGCGGCGGAGTCTCATCATCATTTCGTTGAGCAGACCCACAGGACAGATGTAACTGCAGAAAAGTTTGCCGAAAAGTATCGCTCCTACAGCCAGCAGGACGCCCATCATTATCTGGACCATCGTCATACTGCACGCAAGAGAACCTTGCACGAAGTATGTGGCCAATGTTTCAAGTCCACCGAAGGGACAATATGCCTCGGGGTCTGCGGTTTCGTTGCCGAAGGCTTTGGTGAGGAAAAGGATGATAACTGCCAGAATGCCGAACTGGAATGTATAGCGCAGCCAGTTTGAAGGTTTATTTCTGTTCATAATCGTTAAAATGTGTAACCTATGGTTAATGTTCCTGAATGACGGGCTTCTCCCTGCAAGTCGCCCTTGGTGACGCTGTGCAGGAGATAAGTCCCTTTAATGTATATCGTGGATGCTTTTTTCAGTATATGTGCATAACGGAGGGACAGCGATGCATTGACCCTTTCCGATGTGAAGAACGAGTATTCTTTGGCAAGAGGTTCTTCCAACTGCCACGGGGATTCACCTTGCTTGGCTCCTGCTGCAGTGACGTCGTCCTTGTGGCCGCTTTCTGTCGGTATGGTATAGGAAAGGGAAGGAGTCAGGTCGAATAGATGGCTCCCTTTTTTCCAGTATTTGGAGAATGTCGCCATCGGTTCTAACAGACTGTATTTCTGACTGAACTGAACGGGGTGTTCGTAATAGTTCTGACGCATCGTATATCCCTTCACCGCAGCGCTGATTTCCCAGTTTATATCGAATGGAGACAATTTTCCATCTGTGTCGGGGGTGTTTCCGAGTTTTCTGAAAGTGTAGGAGAGCATCCCGTCGGTGACACATCTGTCATAGCAGAATACGGGGTCACCATAGGTAACCCAGATTCTGACTTTCGAATCAGGGTCGAGTTCCTGCCGCTGGAGGAAGCGGAATCCGTTCATCCTGTATCCTGATGCACTGATGTCTATCCTGTGCTGCCGTCCTATCAGCAGTGAGAACGAATCGGTGAGCAGGAATTTACTGATATCTCCGTGATGGAGGTTGTTATAACCCGTCTCTGTCTGCGTCGCATCGGTGTAGCGAGCCTCGAAGTTATTGAAAATACGGATGTTACTGAAACTGAATCCCAGTTGGAGGGCTCCGTAGTATTCATTCCGCAGTTTATAGCGTTTTTCTTCGGCGCTGGAGAACCCATTGGAACTGTAAAGCCACATACCATAGAGGTCGAAGAGGTATTTTTCAGTGGATGCATCCACCTGCATATACTCGATTTTCTCCGTGTTACGCAGGAAGCCGAGATTAAAACCTATCTGGAAAAGTTTTCCCGTATATGATACTCCGGGAGTGATATCGAATTCCATATAGGTATTCTTGTTCCTCAAATCCTTGTGTTTGGCCATAATGGAGGCATTGTAAGTGGTATTCACGCCTATGGCCCATCCGTTTTTAAGCGGAATGCCGATTCCTGCTTCCAGACTGTAAATTTCGTTGGACATATTGCCGGGGATGCTGTCTGCCACCATAAACGGCATTTCGTATGGATTTACAAGCCCCCTCCAGCGATGGTTGGTGCCATATTCATAACGGTATCCCACTTTTCCGTGGAGAAATACACGCTTTAGTTTCATATATGAATCGATACCGAGTATTCCTGTTACCTGTCTTTCGGCATCATAGATGTTCTTGTATCCGCCTGCGGCAATGCTTCCTGCTGCGGAAGCGTCATTGAATCCCTTTACAGTATCCGAAAGGAATGCGGCGTTTCCGCTCAGTCCTGCGGCGTTGGATGTTCTGAGCCAGGGATTTATCCATTCCATCCTGTCCAGGGTGAACAGGGCTTTTTCCTGCTGCGCTTGCACGGCTGTGGCCGCCATACAGATTAATATGAATGTAAATGTGAGCCTTTTCATAATTTTATCTGCAATAAACGGGGTTAAGAGGCGCATCGTGGTCGAAATCGGTGTCTGAATTATTGGTATCCTTATAGACTTTTATAGCGGACCATTCGGATGCCGAATCATCCAGTTTTCTGGTTACACAGGTTCCGGAATAGTGTGCGGCTCGGATATAAACGTAGGATGCGTCTATTGTGGAAGGCAGACGCTTTATGGCTCCTTCAGGCTTGTCCGCACATTCCACTCCGTCCAGAATCCAGTCCTTGGGAATGTGATAATACTCTGTGCCTGAGCTTTTGCCCGGCTCGTATGTTTTCCAGGTACTGATATCGGCATAATAATCATCGACAGCCATCGGAGTCTTGAAAATAACTATGGCGGGGGAGTGTATGGATGCGGCCCAGGCAGTTCCCTGACCACACATATAGCAGACGAGCGGTGTTACTCCGGCAGCTATTTCGTGACCGGGAAGAGTCTCCGAGTAGCAACCGAACTGTACCCTATTGAGCTGAAGGGCGGATGTCGCACGGGGGGAGTGGTCCACGGCGGCTATCATCGCTATGGTGGTCTCTTCTCCGGGATGCAGGCAGTAAGAGTGCCCGTTACCGGGAATCATCCAGAACATCTGGGCGATGGGTATGGTGTCCCGACCTTTCCAGGGGTTGCTGCCGCTGGTGGAGTTGTGCGGAAATATGGTGGCTATGCAGAGTGAGTCCAGATAAACGTCCTCTCCGCCTTCTCCGGAATTGTTATAGAGGGTGAGATACCTGTCTTTTGTGTAATTTGCTCCTTCGAATGTACTGCAACCGTGATAATACAGTTCCTTAATGATAAGAGGGCTTCCGGTCTTTATTACGTTAAGGACAATGTCGATGTCGGCTGATACGATGGAGCCGTCATCAGTGACTATCCCTTTCTCTGTCAGCAGGAACTCGCTGACGGAAGCGTTGACGGAAATTTTTTTCTTCGGGTATTCGCCGGAAATCAGTATGTCGTATTTACCCGGCTGAACATTGAAGGAAACTTTTCCCTCGGAATCGGGAGATTCGATATAGGAGAACGGAGCCGTTTTGTTCGAAAGTTTTATTTCGATTTCTGTCAGGTCAAGTGCGGCTCCGCTCCCTTCCGGTATCACAAGCGATACGTTCACAGTGGCGACAGATTTCAAATCCTCCGCCTGCTTGACGCAGGAGAAAAAGCTGGCGCAGATTATGACCGCGCATATCAGGAGTCCGGGTTTGATATTCGAAATCATCGTATTGTTATCTTGACTTCCGCACCGAAGTAAATGGGGGTATTGCGGTCTATCGGGTAATGTGTAACGGAATTATAGACCCTTCCCCTGAGGTTAAGGAAGTTGTTTGCGTAGAAAGATATGGTGGCTATTTTTTTGATTTCCTTCGTCAGGCGGAGGTTGAGCATTCCGTAGAACGGGTAATTCTGGGAAATATAATAAGTGGAGGTGTTGGTCGTTATAATCAGGTCGCGGTATTTCGGGTCATTCTCCATCTCCTGAGTGAATGGTATAAGGCGTCCGGAGCGTTCCATAATCATAACGGGATTTACATATTTCGTGTGCTCAGTGTCATTGAGTGCTGCGTTTCCGCTTATTCTTCTGCCTGCTTCATCATAGAAGTATGGCAATACTTCCCCTCCGAACTCGGACTGGTTCCGCGTTCTGTCCATAAATACCATCTGTGCCGTCAAGGTGATGGCCATTCCTATGGATGGAATGTGGGTTACGAAGCGTATGTTCGCTGAAAGCCTGTCCTTGACCGATCCGGTGGAAGCGGTGGTACTGCCTCCATAGATGCCGACATATGGATAGGAACGTCCTCCTGCACTGCCGGAATAGAGCTGCCAGTCGTATTTGCTATGTCGGGTGGACATATTCATATAGGCTCCGCTGACGCTGATGGTGGTGTTGATGGGTTTTATCCTGGCGAAGTCCAGAGTGAATTCCACACCCCATTTGTCGTTCTCGATTCCGTTTACGGGGCGTTTGCAGGACATGAATGTAGTGTCGGAAATGGAAGGTACGACGCTTCCGTCAGCCGTGGTAAGCTTTCCGGGGCCATATCCGAACTGCATACCGGACTTGTAGTATTCATCCAGTCTTATTACAGAGTTATGGCTTCCGTCTTTCCATTCGTAAGCGTATCGATTGTAAACCATAGGGAGAAATTCAGTGACGAAACCGTAACCGTCGGTCATCTTCTCGTTGAAATATACGACAG
>JAGHUZ010000248.1 GCA_018064575.1 Candidatus Minthomonas equi | reverse complement strand
TGGGAATGGATATCCTCGACGTCATCTTCCAGAACAAAGGTGCCGTTTTCGACAGATGCAGCTATTTCGTCCAGAGCAGCGGTCAGGGATTTGAGTTCCTCCCGCGTCAGCAGCCCGATGCTCTCAAGCATCCTGATATGAGCCTTCGAGCCTATAATGTCATACTTCGCCAACTTCAAGTCCAGTACGCGGTCGTTCCCCACCGTGAACGCATCCACCCGTTCAGTCGCCGAAACACCTTTATTCCATAATGTCGCCATATTTGTTTTGGTTTATTAAATCATTAATAAAACTATTTCCTTTCCGTCAAAACGATTATCCGGCCGTAATTTCTCCAAATACCCTGATAAAAGCGATATATTTATCTATCGCATCCTCTATCTCGGACACCAGAATAAACTCATCCGCACGATGTGAACGGGACGATTCTCCCGGACCCATCTTGACAGCATCGCACCCGGTCTGCATCCAATCCGAAGTGGTGGGGGACGAAAAAGTATCCATTCCGAGCTCCGCCACGGTCCGAAGAAGCGGAGAACCGCCATAAGTGGCTGAAGACCTGTTGGTAAGACGCCTCGGAGTCAATGTACTGCGGCATATAGCCTGCAATTCCTTCCATATTTCCTCATTCGTATATTTCTCCGTAGGACGTATATCCACCGTAAACCGACACGAATCAGGAATTATATTGTGCACTGTCCCCGCATTTATCTGCGTAACGTTCAGTTTCACGTCACCCATAAGTTCAGAATGTTTCAAAAAACGATGCCCGCGTATCCGCGCGATATCTTCGACAGCGATGTAAAGGGCATTCACCCCCTCCTCCCGGGCCGCGTGGCCGCTGACACCGCAAGCCTCACCGTCCAACACCAGAAGTCCCCGCTCGCTCGTAGCCACCTTCATCCCCGTAGGCTCCCCGATTATCACCCACTCCGGCCTTGGGAATTCGTACGTACGCGAATGATTCGCGTCTGTACAAGTCACTCGGCCAAGAGGGCTGGTGGAGCCATACAGCCAGGTGGAACCATTCGCACCGGACCGTTCTTCCTCACAGGTAATCACTAACATAATGTTTATCGGAAGTATCTCTTCGTAAAAATAGGCAAAGGCCGCTATCATCGATACCACACTCCCTCCATCATCATTCGAGCCAAGTCCCCAAACCACATCATCATCATTTCCTGCATCATAGGGATTACGGGTGTAAGCTTCTGAAGGAGGAACAGTATCGATATGAGCATCCAGAGCCAAAGTACGCTTTACAGGGTCGAAATGGCGGGTAAGCGCCAGTATATTATTGCGCTCACGCTTACATATAATGCCCTCCTTCTCCAAAAAGGCACATACGAGGTCTGCCACCTTATCCTCCTCAAATGAATGAGAAGGGACAGATACCATTTTACGCAGCAGTGAGATATATTTTCCTATATTCTCCTTCATATTTCAAGAATTTGTCGGTCGGTTCAAGCCTCCGGCAGTCCACCTGCTCAAAACACCAGTCTGGTCCCGGCATTATCCTCAAGCAAATCAAAGGAATGTTTGACAACCACCCCCGCAGCGCCATTGCGAAGAGCACCGAAGGCATTGTCAAGTTTTGGAATCATACCCTTATCGATTCGTCCTTCCGCTCTCAAACTGCCGTACAAGTCTATATCCATCGAAGAAATGACACTTCCGTCATCCTTTACGTCATATAAAACCCCTTTTTTTTCAAAGAGATACAGAAGTTCCCCCCCAAGAGCCGCCGCCAGGCTTGAAGCGATGGTATCGGCATTGGTATTCAGCAGACTGCCGGCACCATCGTGATTTATGGCATTCAGGACAGGGACTATACCCAAATCAATGAAAGTTTTGAGGGCAGGCACATTTACGGAATCCTTCGTCACGTCCCCCACGAAACCGTAATCCACTCTGGTCACCCCGTCAGAAAGCATTTTCGGTGCCCGCCGTGAAGTTGTAAGAATATTCGCGTCACAGCCGGAGAGACCGATGGCATTACAGCCGAATTTCTGAAGAGAAGCGACAATATGCTTGCTGCACCAGCCGCCATAGACCATAGAAACTGTTTTAAGAGTTTCCTCATCTGTCACGCGACGTCCCTCCACCATCAGAGGATTCTGTCCCAAAGCCTCCTGAATTCTGGAAGCCATCACTCCACCTCCGTGTACCAGTACCTTATCTCCTTCCAGCGATGCGAAGTCCTTGCAGAACTTCTGCAGAAGTTCCTCATTGTCCACCACATTTCCGCCTATTTTGACTACTTTTATCATAATTCCCGATGCAATACTTTAAGACTGCACTTATTTCCCAGTGCTTCTGCCGCCCCTTTACAGGCTTTTCAGTATTTCTTTCAGCACAGTCTGCGCTGACACCACCCTGTTGGCCGCCTCTGGAATTACCAGAGATCTCGGACTTTCTATAACATCATCGCTGACTATCATATTCCTTCTCACCGGGAGGCAATGCATAAAGAATGCGTCATTGGTGAGAGCCATCTTATCCGCCGTCACCGTCCAGTCCATATCGCGGTTAAGTACCTGCCCATAATGCGAGGGTTCAGCTACAGACCAGTTCTTGGCATACACGAAATCAGCCCCCTTAAGTGCTTCATTCTGATTATGCATCACTTTCGCATTTCCAACGAATTCAAGGTCAAGGTCATACCCCTCCGGATTAGCGATTACAAAATCATAGTCCGTCATATTCAACCCTTCCGCGAATGAATTTGGCACAGCCTGCGGCAATGCTTTCGGATGGGGAGCCCAGGTCATTACGACCTTCGGTCTGCGGTTTTTTCTGTATTCTTCTATGGTTATCAGGTCAGCGAATGTCTGAAGAGGATGACGCGTGGCTGCCTCCATACTGAATACGGGTCTCCCCGAATACTTGATGAACTGATTGAGCACTACCTCCTGATAATCATCTTCACGCTTCTCGAAGCGGGCGAAAGACCTGACACCTATCACGTCACAGTATGCTCCCATCACGGGAATGGCTTCCAGCAGATGCTCGCTCTTGTCTCCATCCATTATGACACCCCTTTCTGTCTCAAGTTTCCACGCACCTTGATTCACGTCCAGAACTATGACGTTCATTCCGAGATTCAGCGCCGCTTTCTGAGTACTCAATCTCGTCCGGAGACTATTATTGAAAAATACCATCAGCAGAGTTCTGTTCTTACCGAGGCTCTGGTCGGCGAAAGGATTTTCCTTGACAAATTTTGCAGCTGCGAGTGCCTTATTGAGGTCACCCAACTGCCTGATCGATGTAAAATGACGCATAATTCTATCTTCCTGTATAATTCATCGGGGATATGGCTCTGAGTTCCTCCTTGACGTTTTCCGAAATTTCCAATGTATCGATGAATGCCGCTATGCTCTGCTCCGACATAGCTTCTCCGGTACGCGTGAGATTTTTCAATGTTTCATAAGGATTAGGATATCCTTCGCGACGGAGAATGGTCTGAATGGCTTCTGCCACCACAGCCCAGTTATTTTCAAGGTCGGCCTTGAGTTTAGGTTCATTGAGAATCAGTTTCCCAAGTCCTTTTTGGAGGGATTTGAAGGCTATGATGGAATGAGCGATGGGCACACCGACATTACGCAGGACAGTGGAGTCGGTAAGATCCCGCTGCATTCTGGAAATGGGAAGTTTCATCGAAAGGAAGGTGCATATGGCATCGGCCATTCCGAAATTACCTTCAGCATTTTCGAAATCGATGGGATTCACCTTATGGGGCATCGCAGAACTGCCTACTTCCCCGGCCTTGATTTTCTGTTTGAAATATTCCATTGAAATATAAGTCCAGATGTCACGGCAGAAGTCGATAAGAATCGTATTGATTCGACGGATGGCATCGAAAAGGGCCGCTATGTAATCGTAATGCTCTATCTGCGTAGTGGGATAAGAGCGTTTCAGACCCAAATCTTCCTCTACGAAATTCTGGGCGAAGGCATTCCAGTCAATACCGGGATAAGCCACGAAGTGGGCATTGAAATTACCAGTGGCTCCACCGAACTTGGCAGCATAAGGGATACCCTGAAGCACCTTTATCTGCTCACGGAGACGCACGACATACACTTTGAATTCTTTCCCCAGTCTGGTGGGAGATGCCGGCTGCCCGTGAGTATGGGCCATCATAGGAATATCCCTCCATTCGTGGGCCATTTCCGTGATTGTATTCAAGACATTGTATAACTGAGGAAGATATACGTCCTGAATTCCTTCAAGAAGAGAAAGCGGAACGGAAGTGTTGTTGATATCCTGCGAAGTCAGTCCGAAATGGACGAAATTCTTATGGCGTTCAGGAATTCCCAGAGTATCCATCCGTTCCTTGATATAGTATTCCACAGCCTTGACGTCGTGATTGGTAACCTTCTCTATTTCTTTCACGCGGGCCGCTTCCTGAGAACTAAGTTCCGTGTATATTGCACGAAGTGGAGCAAATTTCTCCCTGTCGAAATCTCCGAGCTGCGGCAGGGGTATTTTGCACAAGGCGATGAAATATTCTATTTCCACCCTGATGCGGTATCTGATAAGTGCAAATTCTGAATAATAATTGGACAGTTCCTCGACTTTCGAGTAATATCTGCCGTCAATGGGGGTAATCGAAGTAAGCATAAAACGAACAATTTACTCGCAAAAGTACGAAATTTGAAACAGAATGTATTCCATTTTCTCCCATCCAATAAACTTAATTGCCTATATTCGCAGAAAAAATAGCAGCAAAAGCGAAAAGACAGCAAAAATATATGAATTTCATCCGAAAAATACCGGGTTACATTTACTTTGCCGCACTCAGCATAGCCTGCCGGAAATATCCGCAGGAAGGTCGGTTCATTGAAGTGAACGAGCAGAGATTGTTCTATGCCGTCCGCGGCCCCAAGGACGGGAAACCTGTAGTCATCCTCCACGGCAACGGTGGCTCCCACCGCAGTATGCTCACCCAGGCCAAACAATTGGCACGTGCCGGCTATCGCGTTTATTCCCCCGATTCAAGAGGTCAAGGCGCCAATCCGCCCCTCGATGAATACCACTACGCCGATATGGCGGAAGACACCTGGCAGTTCATCCAAGCCCTTCATCTGGAGAAACCGGCCGTTTACGGATGGAGCGATGGCGGTATTCTCGCCCTTATGCTTGAAATGAATCACCCCGGTACATCATCCCTTATAGCCATCAGCGGTGCGAATCTGACTCCCGACTGCGGTGAAGGATTTGAAGAATTCAAAACCTGGATTCTGGAACAGGGTACCCCCATCGTGATGATGATGCTCCGAGAACCCGACATCAAGCCGGAAGAACTGGAAGTAATCCAGTGTCCCGCCTTGATAACGGTAGGCAGTCACGAGATGATAAGCGTGGAACATACCAGAAAAATAGCGGACCACATACGAAATTCGGAAATGACTGTTGTCCACGGTGCCGACCACGGAAGCTACATCAAACGAAATCCTCGTATGGGACGTATGTTGCTGTCATTTTTCCATAAAAATGGTTATTAACGACTATAAAGCAGTATGAAAATCATAGTAGCAGGGGCGGGCTCCGTAGGAAGCCATCTGGCCAAAATGCTCAGCACCGAGCGCCACGAAATAACTGTTATCGACGCAGACGAAAGCCGTCTGAAGAGAATCTCTTCGGAGGCGGACATTATTACCTGCCAGGGAAGTCCGTCATCAATATCCACCCAGATAAAAGCCGGAGTAAAGAATGCAGACCTATTCATCGCCGTGAGTCCGGAGCAGGACCAAGATATTAACATAGTGGCGGCTATGATTGCCAAGAAACTTGGTGCAGGAAAGGTTACGGCACGTATCAACAACGAAGAATACCAAAAAGCCGAAAACAAAATTCTTTTCAAGGAACTTGGTATCGATTCCCTGTTCTATCCCGAAAAAATCGCAGCCGATGAAATCATCAAACTGCTGAGACAGAATATGATGAGTGATTTTATGGACTACGCCCACGGGAAACTCCAACTTATCGTTTTCAAAGTTACCGAAGGAACACCTCTGGTGGATATGAAAACTGAAACACTCCGGAAACAAAGCGGAACCCTGTTCAGGACAGTGGCCATCACACGTTCCGGGAAAACCATTATTCCACTCCCTTCGACCACATTCAAAGTTAATGACCAGGTTCACATCATCGCCAGGAAAGAGGGTTTCGAGGCAGCTGTCTCTTTCAGCGGCAAAGACCGACTCGCCATCAATAACATAATGATTCTAGGAGGAGGACGGATAGGAAAAATGGTAGCGGAAAAACTTGAAAATTCCGTTGAATGCATCAAACTCATAGATAAAAATCCGGAAAGATGCGAGCATCTTTCCTGTGAATTGAAAAAGACTCTCGTAATCAATGGTGACGGACGGAACTCCGACCTCCTCCTTGACGAGGGCATCAAGGATGTCAACGCTTTCGTTGCCGTAAGTGACAGCTCCGAGACCAACATACTTTCCTGCGTCGTAGCCAAGAGAATGGGAGTGGACAAAGTCATAGCCGAAGTGGAGAATTTCGAATATATGGAACTGGCAGAAAGTATGGGAGTGGATTCAGTTATCAATAAAAAACTCATCACGGCAGGACGAATCTTCCGCTTCACCACATCAAGCAAAGTACGCTCCATCAAAGTCCTGAACGGCACAAACGCCGAAGTGCTCGAATACATCGTAAACCCATCAAGTCTGATTACCACAGGGAAACTGCGTGAGCTCAATTTCCCGGAAGAAGCCATCATAGGCGGTGTAATCCGTGGCAATGAAACCTTTATGGCAAACGGTGACACCGAAATTCATCCCTATGACCAGGTCGTAGTATTCTCATACCCGGAAGCCTCGGAAACAGTCAATAAATTCTTCATATAAGAAGCTGTTTCCAAAATGCGAAGGGCGGTCATTATACTCGTATCACTGCTCCTGCCCCTGATGGCAAGAGCCACCGCCGCATATCCATATCCCGTTACAGTTTCACAGCCCGACGGGACTACCCTCCGCATTCTGATAAACGGAGATGAATTCTGCCGATGGACCACAGATATCTGGGGGAATCCCGTCAGGAAAGGAAACGATGGTTTCTGGCATACAGTTTCCGCTCCATCCGCCTTGGAGTTATCCTCCATACGACAATACAACCTTGACAGGATGCTGCCACCCACCTCCGCAGAAAATATTCCCCCCCTCACCAAGGGAACAGGTAATGCAGACACTGATATCAAGGTTCTCGTCATACCGATTCAATTTCAGGATATCAAATTTCAAAAAACGGACTATAGGGATTATCTTGACAACAAACTGAATGTCCGTGGATATTCGGAGGATGGTGCGACAGGTTCAGCCAGAGATTATTTTGAAGCCAATTTCATCGGGCGCCGGTTCACTTTTGATGTCTGCGACATAATCACCTTGAAGCACAATTCCGCCTACTACGGAAGCAATGACGAGACAGTGCCTGCACGTATCAGATATGATGTCAGTATTCCCCAGATGGTAAAGGAAGCCTGCACCATTCTGGAATCCAGAATCAACTTTCAGAATTACGACCTGAACGGTGACAAGGCTATCGATCATATGATTTTTGTTTACGCAGGATACAATGAAGCAGAAAGCGGCAATTCCGATGATATATGGAGTCACGAATGGGACCTTTCAAGTCAGAAATTAAAATTCGACGGGGTATTTGTAGGTCTGTATGCCGCGGCCTCGGAACTCAGAGGAGCTTCCGGAAATGAAGATGCCGGTATCGGGACCTTCTGTCACGAACTTTCCCATACCTTCGGATTAAAAGACCTTTATGACGTAAACTACGGAGGGGAAGGTCTCTGCAAATGTTTATGGCGCAGTCTGTCCATTATGGACTACGGCAATTTCAACAACAACGGAAATACGCCTCCGTATTATTGTGCCATTGACCGGGAATTGGCAGGTGTCGCCCCTGCCGGGACACTTGGGAACGATGCTCAAATAACATTGAGTCCCATACACGAAACAGGATGTTTCTACCGCCTGAACACAGAAAAAGAAGGTGAATACTTTCTGCTTGAAGCCCGCCGGGAAAGCGGATGGGACCGATACATAGGCGGTCACGGTATGCTGATATACCACATCGACAAATCCTCCAGATTCATTGCCGGCATACAGGCATCCATAAGATGGACTGAAAACATAATCAATACGGTAGCGGGACACGAATGCGCCGATTTGGTGGAAGCTTTCGATGAAGCCGAATCCATCAGACAAGTCTTTTTCCCGGGCCAAGGAAATGTCACGGAATTCGGACCCGTCACCCTGCCTGCTCTTGAATCTTGGAATGGAGAAAGTCTGAAATTGAAAATTTCAAACATCAGCGAATCTGAGGATTGTATAACATTCCACGTCTCTTCAGACCAGTCGGAAAGACTATTCAAAGTCATCGACCCTGAAGTCACTCCATATCAGACGGAAGCAGACTTTGATTGGAAAAGTGAGAAAGACCATCTCAAATGGGGAGTCCGTTGGAAGGAGGTCCACCAGAGTCAGCAGGAATACCTGGAAACCACAGTACACGAAACTCATTGTCTCATAAAAGGGTTGAAAACTGACACTGAATATCAGGCGGAAATTTTCCATATCGGACATTCGGGAAACGGAGACACCACCTCCGTCCTGTTTTCAACAAAAGGATACAGTTCCAGATATCCTTGTATCTACATTCCCAGAAACACATTTACAAAAGGAGAAACTTTAACCCCTAAAATACAGAACCTTCGGGAAGATATACGGTCCATCAAATGGTATCTCGACGGATTGTATATGGAATCCGAATCAGTCGTCCTCGAAGGGACTGGAGAACCGGTTTTGAAAGCCGTCATAACCTATTCAGCAGACGGTTCATCGGAAATCATCACCAAAACCATTACCGTAAAATAATGAGCAGAACGGAAATATTGACAGTTACGATTCTTATATGCATTCTTTCTTTCACGTCATCCTGCAGAAAAGTGGTGATAGACAGCGAAGAGAAAGACATTTTCCTGAACCGCCAGCATATAGGAATTTACACCGGAGGCGCAGCGCTATTCATATACAATGAGACAAAGCATCAGATGTGCACCAATTCGTCCCGAGGCGTCTTCCGCATCCAGACCATCTCACAGGACACTTGTCTGAATATCTCTCTGAAAGAGAATCCATCAAGGAAAGGAGACCTCATAATGGCAGAGATTGATTACAGTGACCCCACTGACAGAATGGAAGATTTGATTCAGTTCGAGTGTTCCGGAATGTCGGGAAACAAATTATGGCTTTGGAACGGACATTCCAAAACAGGTATCATAATTCTCAAACCTTGAGAGACTAGAATCCGATGGCCATTCCCCAGTCAAGTGAGGAATAATAATCATTCAGATATCTGGTCCCCGAACGTGATACGTACGTACTCAAGCCGGAGAAATGCCTTATCGGAAAACCATTCATACCATCCAGGACATAAGGGGTGGCCGCCTTGTAAATGACAGCATTATCCATCGCTTCGCTAAAGGCAGAATACAATCCTTCATCCGGACATACCTGTGCAATATAATCATCCATATCGTAAAACCAGTGATGACCATATCTGAAATACCCCTGCACATACTTCAGTTCGCCTCGACTTAAAGACAGTGTATCGGTATTCTGCCGTCCTCCGGCATAAAGAATGGCCTTCACGGAAGATGCGAGACGCGGGAGTTCCGATGTCTTGACTACCGAAATGGTAGCAGAACGGTATGAACCGCTCCTTTCATTGTAATAATTATAATACTTTTCAGCCAATCCCTTGCTCCTCGAAGCCACATTTCCTCCCCTTCCAAATGCTATGGACATAATTTCAGAATAGGGAAAGCCATCATTAAGAACCTCCGCCTGCGAAGCCACTATATAATCACAGCACTCACGCATCTGGAATGCCACCTCTACGCCTCCCATCAGACAACTGTCGAAGACCAGATAATCCAAATGATACGTCAAGGCATTCCGAAGAGTATCGATATCCATCTCCGTACTTCCATAATCATCCTTTCCGAAACTTTTCACCAAAGACGGATTCGGAATTTCGATGACAGGAAGACGTTCCAGAGTCCTTTCCGCTGCACTCGATTCAGATTCCTGAGATATGCCCAATCGAGCGCTTAAATAATAATCCACAGGATTAGCATAGTAACCTGGCGGCACCCAGCCCGACCCGTGAGAAGAGAGTATCAAACCTCTTTCAGTCGAGGGAAACGAGCCGAAAGCATCCTTAAGAACCTTCCTGAATGTGGAATCCTCACAAGAATTCTGACGTGGATATTTTACGAGAGAATCGACCCTTGCCCGCCCGTTTTCTTCAGATACGCGCATCAATACAGGGTTTCCATTCAAACCGTGACGATAAACAAGCAGGACATTCCCTCTCCCACTGTCATACCACCTGGGAAGGTATCCTGATTTAATTTCCTCCATATCCACTGCAGAAGAATAAGACAGATCATTATGAGTGGCCATATACACCAGCACCGTCCTTTCCGTGGACATAGGTTCTGAAATTGAATCTTTCACACAGGATGTCAAAAACAAGGATTGCGCGAAGAAAATGGCAAAAAGCACTATTCTGAAGTCTATTTTCATCGACCGAGCATATTTTTATGAACAATTCCGGTGCAAAGTTAAGATAATGGAAGGATTTTTGTACATTTGTTATATGTAACTAATTTTTCACCTTTAAAAAATATCACGATGAAAACAGACACTTTTTTCGCATTCATTGGTGGAGCTATCGTAGGAGCTGCGGCAGCGCTGCTTCTGGCACCCGAATCAGGTGAGCAGACCAGAAAGAAAATAAGAGAATCCATCGACACCGAATATCAGGCACTGAAGAAGAAGTACGAAGATTTCAAAGCGAAAAACGATATCGATGACACACAGGCCCAGCCCGAAGAATCCCAAGCATAATACATTATGACAGATGACCTTAACAATAATCCCCTGAGCGAACTGTTCACGGCGCTGAAAAGTTATCTTGACCTTCGCATCGATGAAATCAAACTCTCCTGCGCAGAACATATGGCCAAAGTGGCGAGCAAGTTTCTTTATTTTTTCGTTATGCTGTTCATTCTGTCGCTGGCATTCGGTTTTTTCTGCGTCTGGTTAAGCAGATTCATAAGCAGTCTCACAGATTCTGCAATTCTTGGTCCGATTATCATATTCGGGATGCTGATATGCGCAGCATTTATCATCTATCTGCTCAGAGACCGCTTGTTTCTGAATAAAAACATACGTATATTCATAGAAATGTTCTTCGGTAAACAGAAAGACGAATGAAAACATCTGACAGAAACAGACAATATTCCCGCATAAGGACACTGGAAGATTTACATTACCAGAAAAGGATTCTCTCCTCCAAGATAGATCATCAGGAAGTGATGATTATGTATCGCTTCCGGAATCTGTGGGACTTTATGTCTCCAGGACGTCTTGCAGTACTCGGACTTGAATCTCTGGCATCACACAACAAGACATTCGGAATATTTTACCGAATCGCCTCGTTTGTAACAGGATTTATCCGCAAAAGCCGGATGAAACAATAGTCCGTTGCGGAAAAATTTTTATTATACACGATTTTTGTA
>JAGHUZ010000020.1 GCA_018064575.1 Candidatus Minthomonas equi | reverse complement strand
CTGAAGCCTGAATTTCACTGAGTTCAAAGCGGGTCATCAAGTTTTCTACAGCTTCGGCCGGAGTCGAAGAGGCCCTGATTATCTTAATTACTTCATCGATGAAATCCAATGCCTTGAGCAAACCTTCCAGAATATGGGCACGGGCCTTGGCTTTGTTCAGTTCGAATTGCGCCCTGCGAACCACTACGTTATGTCTGTGACGTACATAGTATTTAATCAGTTGGGACAGGTTCAGAAGACGCGGACGTCCGTCCACCAGAGCTATGTTATTCACTGAGAAACTCGACTGAAGCTGAGTCTCACGGAACAGAGTGTTGAGTACTACACTCGAAACAGCGTCCATCTTGAGTTTGATGACGATGCGCATTCCTTTATGGTCGCTTTCATCATTGATGTAGGCAATCCCGTCTATTTTCTTGGATTCCACCAGGTCCGCCATCTTCTCGATGAGTTCCTTCTTGTTCACCATATAAGGTATTTCACTCACCACGATGGTCTCTCGTCCATTGGGAGCCACTTCAATATCTGTCTTCGAACGGACCACTATCCTGCCCCTTCCAGTCTCGAAAGCATCCCGAATACCACTGAGTCCCTGTATGATACCTCCCGTAGGAAAATCGGGACCCTTAATGTACTGCATCAGTTCCTCCGTAGTGATGGAAGGATTGTCTATCCATGCGCAGATACCGTCTGCAAGTTCACCGAGATTATGAGGAGCCATATTGGTAGCCATACCTACAGCAATACCGTTGGAGCCGTTCATCAGCAGTAGCGGCGCTTTCGCAGGAAGGACAAGCGGTTCCTTCAGCGTCTCGTCGAAGTTGGGAGTAAAATCCACCGTATCCTTATCCAAGTCAGCCAGCGATTCCTCTGCCAGACGACGGAAACGAGCTTCAGTATAACGCATGGCCGCAGGTGAATCACCGTCGATGGAACCGAAGTTACCCTGCCCGTCCACCAGCATATACCTGAGACTCCAGTCCTGAGCCATCCTGACCATAGCATCATAAACGCTCGAATCTCCGTGAGGATGATATTTACCAAGAACCTCACCCACGATACGGGCCGATTTCTTATGCTGACCACCTGAAGTCAATCCAAGTTCATTCATACCGAACAAGACCCTCCTGTGGACGGGTTTAAGCCCGTCACGTACATCGGGGAGCGCACGTGATACTATTACCGACATACTGTAGTCGATATAGGCGCTCTTCATCTCGTTCTCGATATCAATCTCTATAATTCTGCCTCTATTATCCTCAAACTCCTGCCCCTGCTCATCTTTAACTTCTTCAATATCCATTTTTCTTATCTGTTTTATAGATGATTTTCATACGTTTCAAACTGCTA
>JAGHUZ010000305.1 GCA_018064575.1 Candidatus Minthomonas equi | reverse complement strand
GGCATAGCATTTATGGCATTTATGGGTATTCAGTTATAATTGGGAGGAGAAAAATATGAACATAACATTACTCATAACATCAGTAGCGGTATTCACCGTTCTCACCCTCATTCTGGTGGCTGTCCTTCTGTTATGCAAATCGAAGCTCACCCCAAAGGGTTTGGTCAAAATAAACATCAACGGCGGCAAGAAAGAAGTGGAAGTAGCCCCAGGCTCATCTCTGCTGGCCACACTGGCCAATGAAAAGATATTCCTGCCATCCGCCTGCGGCGGCAAGGGAAGCTGCGGACAGTGCAAGTGCCAGGTTCTTTCAGGAGGAGGAAGCATACTTCCCACCGAGACAGTACACTTCACCCGCAAACAGGTACAGAACCATTGGAGACTCGGCTGCCAAGTCAAGGTTAAGGAAAATCTCGACATCGTCATTCCCGATTCCGCCCTCAGCGTCAAGAAATGGGAGTGCGAAGTTATTTCCAACCACAATGTGGCCACCTTCATCAAGGAGTTCTGCGTAAAAATTCCCGATGGAGAAACACTCAACTATCGCTCCGGCGGTTACATTCAGGTAGATGTTCCTGCCTGCACCATTGATTACAAGGACATCGACGTGGATCCTGAATATCGCGCCGACTGGGAAAAATTCAAATTCTTCGACTTGAAGATGGTGAATCCCACCCCCACCATCCGCGCCTATTCAATGGCCACATATCCAGCAGAAGGCAATATCATCAAACTCAATGTACGTATCGCCACCCCTCCGTTCGACAGAGTCAATGGCGGTTTGATGAAAGTCAATCCCGGTATCTGCTCTTCATACATCTATTCCCTCAAGCCGGGTGACAAAGTCACCATCTCCGGCCCTTACGGAGAATTCTTCCTACCAGAAGATGCTCCGGCCGACCAGGAATACGTATTCGTAGGTGGCGGTGCAGGTATGGCACCTATGCGTTCACACATAATGCACCTCTTCAAGACAGAGAAGACACAGCGTAAGGTTAATTTCTTCTATGGTGCACGCTCCCTGAAAGAGGCGTTCTACCTAGAAGACTACCACGCCATCGAAAAGGAATTCCCGAACTTCAAGTTCCATCTCGCTCTTGACCGTCCCGACCCGGAAGCTGATGCAGCAGGTGTTCCCTATGTAGCCGGCTTCGTACACAATGTGATGAACGAACAGTATCTGAAAGACCACGAATCACCCGAGGACATCATTTACTTTATGTGCGGTCCTCCGATGATGGTAGCTTCGGTGAACAAACTGCTCGACTCACTCGGAGTAGCACCCGAAAACATCCGTTACGATAATTTCGGAGGATGATTTTCCCGAATTCCCCTCCATCATCAGATGGAGGGGAATAGCCATCGAAAAGCTGATATGAACGGTACAGAATCTCCTTTTCGCAGAGGATTGCGGGATGGCATTCCAATAGCACTTGGGTATTTTGCAGTAGCCTTTTCCTTGGGCATAATAGCCAGTTCAGCGGGCTTGAATGCCGTGGAAGGGTTCATAGGAAGTCTCTTCACACGTGCATCCGCCGGAGAGTATGGTGGATATTCGTCCATTGCCGTTCAGGCATCCATCATGGAAGTGGTGTTGATATGCATAATAGCGAATCTGAGATATCTGCTGATGGGAGCCGCTCTTACTCAGAAGTTCCATCCTGATACTCCTCAGTGGAAGCGTTTGCTGGCGGCCTGCTGCATTACTGACGAAGTATTCGGGATATCGATTGCATACAAGGGTTACCTCGCACCGTCTTACACATATGGGGCCATGCTGGTGTCCGGTGTGATGTGGGCGGTCGGTACCGCTTCCGGAATCATCGCCGGAGGATCTCTTCCTGTCAATATCGTATCAGCATTGAGCGTGTCTCTCTACGGTATGTTCATCGCGATAATCATCCCTCCGTCCCGCAAGAATCACAAAATCTTGGCTGCCGTTGCGGTCAGTTTTCTGCTGAGCTGGCTCTGCGCGACCCTGCCATATGTCTCCGATATGAATTCCACCACGAGGATAATTATCCTGACCATTTTGATTTCTGCGGCAATGGCTTGTATCAAACCGGTTTCACATAACAATTCTGATCATATACAATCGCGATGAAAGGTGTGTATAACATATGGCTTTATCTCTTGATTATGATTGTGGTGACGAACTTCATCCGCATCATACCCGTTGCGTTGATTCGCAAGCGCATCGAAAGTCGGTTCGTACGCAGTTTTCTGTACTATGTTCCATATGTCACACTGGCGGTTATGACATTCCCGGCCATAATTGAAGCCACAGGTTCTCCTTTGGCCGGTGCATTGGCATTTGTCATAGGTATTGTCGGAGCTTGGTTCGGACTGGGACTGCTTCCGGAAGCACTTGTCTGCTGCGCAGTGGTGCTGGTTTTCGAATTTATAATGGTTTAGCAGCGATTTTTACTTCGCTTTTGGATTCGCTTGAGCAGACAGCCAATAATTAAGAGTCCCGACTACACTTCAGCAGCCGGGACTCTTATCGCTTATTTCAATTTCAATTATTCTTCGTTCAGCTGGAGGTGCTGCACGTAGATGGCCTTCTTGAGCTGGTCTCTTCTCTTGACTGACGGTTTCTCGAACGTCCTTCTGTCACGGAGTTCGCGAACGATACCTGTTTTTTCAAATTTGCGTTTGAATTTCTTGAGAGCCTTTTCTATGTTTTCGCCTTCTTTGATTGGTACTATAATCATTATAAATCACCTCCTTTTTCTATAG
>JAGHUZ010000244.1 GCA_018064575.1 Candidatus Minthomonas equi | reverse complement strand
GCACTGAATGCACCGTCCGAGATGAAGGCGATTTGCGTCCGCAGAACTGGTGGTGCGATGGTTCCATCAGCTTTTACGGCTTGAAACACGACTGCGGCGCGATGGCACTTTCCCGCACTCTCGAAATGACAGGGGCCCGAAAACTTCCGTCCGGATATTATGATGTCGTATTCGAAAACAGCTGCGCCCGTTCCATCGTTTCCACTTTAATCAACGCACTCTACGGTTCCGCGCTTCAACAGCGCAATTCTTTCCTCACCGATTCCATAGGGAAAAAGCTATTCCCTCAAAAAATGTCTCTCTGTGACAGACCCCACGTACCGGGAATGGCAGGGTCCACCTGGTATGATGCCGAAGGCATTGCGACAGCGGATATGGATATTATCAAAGACGGAGAAGTATGCACCTACTTTCTGGGAACATACTACGCACTCAAGATGGGAATGGAGGTTACTGTCCAGTCTCCCTCTGCCGTAAGATTCACAAAGGATGACGGGACAGACTGCCGGGGTCTTATGAGACAAGTGGGGAAAGGCATACTTGTCACCGGTTTCAACGGAGGGAACTGTAATCCCATCACCGGTGATTTCTCATACGGAGTCGAAGGCTTTCTATTTGAAAACGGAGAAAAAGTCCACCCCGTCAAGGAGATGAATTTTACAGGAAACATGCTCCGGCTCTGGTCACGTCTGCTTCTCACAGGCAATGACCCCAAGGACTGGACAAGATGGCAGATTCCTTCTCTTGCATTCGGGAAATGCGAATTCAGCGGATTATAAACAACATAAAAACATAAGATATGAAAATCAAAACCAATGCAGTAGTAGCGCTCACCTATGAGCTCATCGTCGATGGTCAGATAGCTGATAAAACCACAGAGGAACGTCCTCTGGAATTCATTTTCGGAACAGGAACGCTTCTTCCCAAATTCGAAGAATACCTTCTGGACAAAGAAGCCGGCGATGACTTCAAATTCACTCTTTCACCTCAGGAAGGATACGGAGAATATGATGCCCAGGCAGTCGTCGAACTTCCAAAAACAGTATTTGAAGTGGACGGAAAGGTTCAGGAGAATCTTCTCGTAGCAGGCAATTTCATTCAAATGATGAACGGGAACGGAGGCATAATTCCAGGACTCGTAAAGGAGATAAAGGAGAACTCTGTCATAATGGATTTCAATAGTCCTATGGCTGGAAAAACACTGAACTTTTCAGGACACATCCTATCAGTACGCGAAGCCACCGATAAGGAAATCGAAGAAGGACTTCACGGAGAAAAGAAGCATCACTGCAACGGTTCCTGCTCCTCCTGCGGAGGCTGTAACTAAGAAGATGTCCTTTACCGACGCGGTCTGACGTAATTTACGAAAAACAGTATCAGCACTCCGGCCAGATAGATAACTGCAGCCATAGCGGCGACCCACATAGCGAATCCTCCCAGTCCCAGTCGGTCCAAATCCATAAAGAAATATGGGAACCATCTCGGGACTGTATGAAGGGTTTCCACGAATACATAGTGCCGGATAAGCACGAAACCGGAATACAATACAGGGGGGAGAAGAGCCCAAGCAGCGCTCTTGACTTCCGGAAGGCTGCTGTTCCTGTAAATCAGGACATACGCGGTATAAAAAAGAGGTGTAAAGAAATGTACCAGTACATTATTGGGGTCATGCCAGAATTCTGCTGAACAGAAATCTGCCAGAAGGGTACAATATACTATCCCGACCGTAAGGATGGCTATCATAAAGATATACTCCAGAACACCCATCACTCTGGGGAGTTTCTTTCCTGACAGCACGAAAAACAAGTCAAAGAAAAGAACCAGTGCACAAGCGCTGTTTCCTTCGTGAGTAAAGAATCTGATATTATGGATGTCGGATACCAATGCCAGCCACTCCCCTATAGCCGCCGAAGCAAAAGCAAGAAGGGCCAGAAATAATTGTCCTGTCTGTCTTCGTTC
>JAGHUZ010000060.1 GCA_018064575.1 Candidatus Minthomonas equi | reverse complement strand
GAAAAAAATATCTGTTGGCCGTAAGTGGAGGCATCGACTCTATGTGTATGGCGGAACTGTTCCTGAACTGTTCCCTCAGACCGGATTTCGCAATAGCCCATGTAAATTTTTCCCTCAGGGGAGAGGAAAGTGATGCGGACGAGCGGCTGACGAGGTCCTGGGCGGAAAAAAACGGAATTCACTATCACTGCATCCGCTTTGACACGAACGCATTCGCCCTCGAAAAATCGTTATCCATAGAAATGGCGGCCCGCGAACTCAGATATGGGTGGTTTGAATCCCTCATTGAAGAATTCGGTTATGATTTTCTCTCTGTCGCCCACAACAGGAATGACAGTGTCGAGACTTTTTTCCTGAACATTCTCAGGGGAACAGGCATTGACGGAATCACGGGAATCAGGAAATATAACGGTAAAATAATCCGCCCGCTGATAGAAATAGAAAGAAAAGACATCTTTTCGTACGTTTCTTCCAGGACTATCATCTACCGGGATGACCGCAGCAACTTCGAAAACGAATACTCCAGAAATAAAATCCGGAATCTCGCCTTCCCCATTTTTGAAACTATAAATCCATCTTTTCTCGACACGGTTTCCAGGGATATGGAACACTTCTCCCAGGCAGCTGCTATCCTTGACGACATTTCACAGGAAATAAAAAAGAAAGTCGTCAGCTATGAAAATGGCGCTACAGTTATCGATATGAGGGCACTGAAAGAGACCGCGCACACCGATTTTCACGCATTCCACATTCTGAATCCCTTCGGATTCAATTCATCACAAATCAAGGAAATTACAGATACGACCTCCACAGGAAAGCACTTCAGTTCACCGAAGTATGACTTGATTACCGATCGTAACAGTCTAAGATTATACCCCACAGAAAGAGAAATTCCTTCATCGGTCACCATCAACGGTCCCGGCACCTTCCGCTTCGGAGATTTCGAACTGCATCTTGCCGTAACTCTTGTAGTTTCCGACTTCAATGTTCATCCACCTCATGGTACGCTCTATTTTGATGCCACAAAATTGGAATTCCCCATCGTATGCCGCACCTGGCAGGAAGCAGACAGATTCCATCCATTCGGAATGAAGGGAAGCCGCAAGATTAGTGATTTCTTTACGACACTGAAACTTGACCGTATAGCTAAGAAACAGCAGCCGATAATCTGTGATGCCTCGGACAGAATAATCTGCATTCCACCTTTCAGA
>JAGHUZ010000029.1 GCA_018064575.1 Candidatus Minthomonas equi | reverse complement strand
CGACAGAACAGAATATAATCAGTTTCCTGCTCATCGATTATTTTGACGCTTTTTCTGCAGGAACTTTTTCCACAAAAGGCTTAACCTTAATCAGTTCCACTTCAAATATGAGAAGGGAATTGCCGGGTATGCCCTGAGTTCCACGTTCCCCGTAGCCAAGTGCGGAAGGAATGTAAAGAGTGGCTTTCCCACCTTCTTTCATATAAGAAATCCCTTCGCTCCATCCCGGAATGACTCTATCGAGAGGGAACTCGGCGGGTTCGTTCCTGTCATAAGAGGAATCGAACTTGGTACCGTCCAACAGTGTTCCTGTGTAGTTCACCACTACGGTATCCTTCTCTGCGGGAGCCATACCTTCGCCTTCCTTGTCTATCCTGTACTGAAGACCCTTTTCCGTCTCAACGATTCCGTCCTTCTTCTTGTTTTCTTCCATAAATTTGGCGTTATCCTCAGCCCTTTTTTCTAAAACATATTTGTTTCTTTGCTGACTATACTCATTCAATATGGACATAACCTCCTCATCTGTAAGCTTTTTCTCTTCGGAATTCATAACTGCCATAAACGCCTTGGTAAATTCACCATAATGCATTTCACCGATTTCGGTACCCTTTATAATGTTGGCCGCCCACATTCCAAGAGCATAACTAACTGAGTCTATTTTCGCTGTAGTGACATCAGGCATAACGTCACCCTTGTTGACAGTAACATTCCGACAGGAACAGAACATACCAGCTACCATAATGCAGCTAACTGCGATTAAAGAAAACTTTTTCATTTGATTTAAAAATTGAATAATGTTATTTTGATTTAGTGATACTTGTCCGTTTACGACCCGATATGAAAACAGCCACATACCCGAGAAAGGCGGCCGCGACTGAGGTAATGATAATGGCTGCTTTTCCGGCATCAATCATAGCAGTATCGGTAAAAGCCAGATTGTCGATGAACAGAGACATCGTAAACCCTATGCCTCCCACCATCCCTATTGAGAAGAGTTCCATCCACTTCACACCGGAAGGCAATTTGGCAATACCTATACGGCAAGCCAGCCAACTGAAGAAAAATATGCCGACCGGTTTTCCTACCACCAATCCGAAAAATATACCACCCGCTATCTGTGGTGCAAATTCAGACCTCCATACTCCGTCCCCGAACTCCACTCCGGCATTCACAAGCGCGAATACAGGCATAATCAGAAAATATACCCACGGATGGAGAGTGACTTCGAAGCGGCTCATCAGGGGATTGGCATCATCCACCTTACTGTTCAGAGAATGCAGTACCGTCACCTGCTCTGAATTGGTAAAAACGTCCGCACCGCCCTTTGACGCTGATTTGAACCTGGATACAAGGCGTTCTGCGGCAGTATAAAAACTGGCTTCGTTAATTTTCGTCTTTGAGGGTATGGTAATAGCCAGCATAACCCCGGCAATGGTTGAATGGACTCCTGACTTAAGCACAAGATACCATAGCACTACCCCTCCAATAACAAAGAGCAACGGCTTGTTCCACCTCAGCAGATTGAAAGACAACAACACCGCCATTGCCGACAGGGCATATAGCAGGTAAGACATTTCCAATGAGTGAGATGGGTAAAAAATGGCGAGAACGACTATGGAGCCCAAATCGTCAACGATGGCCAGCGCAGTAAGAAATACTTTCAGCCCGAGAGAGCATCGTTTCCCGAGTATGGCCAGCACCGCTATGGCAAAAGCGATGTCAGTGGCCATCGGTATCCCCCACCCGTTTGCCGAAGGCAATCCGTGATTGAATGCCGCGTAAATCAGCGCCGGCATCAGCATCCCCCCAATGGCTGCAAAGATTGGGAGCATTGCCTTTTTGGGACTGGAAAGTTCTCCAACCATCACCTCCCTTTTAATCTCAAGCCCCACCATAAAGAAGAATACCGCCATCAAACCTTCATTGACCCATTTCGCCAGAGACATCTCCAATGTGAACGAGCCGAAGGAAAAACCTGCCGTAATATTCCAAAACTCCTGAATATGGGTAAGTGAGGGAACGTTAGACACCAGTATGGCCAAGACAGAGCAGACAAACAGGATTATCCCTCCCGCAGTTCCGCTCTGAAGGAAAGATTGGAAAATCGACTTGCCCGCCTTCCTGAAATTTATGACCACTGCCACTGTATCCTAAGTTAAATAAGTTGCAAAGATAAAATTTATCCTGACCCTTTCAAAAAAAGGATTATGCGATTCCTTCTTTCATTATATCGTGAATGTGAACCAATCCGACGTAACGTCCCTCCTCAAGCACGACCACTGATGTTATTTCATTTTTTTCCATAACTTCCAATGCATCCACGGCCAGAGCACCGACATCAATCCGCTTGGGATTGACGGACATAATATCCTTGGCTTGCAATGTATTGAAATCCCCTCCCTTTTCCACCATCCGGCGGACATCCCCATCTGTAATGATGCCGCACATCGTTCCATTCCCGTCAAGAACGACGGTCGCACCCAAACGATGTGTCGAAATGTTCAGAATGGTCTGCGGAATTGAATCTTCCGGACTGACGGAAGGCACATTGGTTCTGTCCAACAAATCCCCTACTGTCATATAAAGCCGTTTCCCAAGGGAACCTCCAGGATGGAAACGGGCGAAATCCTCCCGTCCGGAATTTTTCGATCCCGACAAAGTAATGGCTATGCCATCCCCCATAACCATCTGCGCGGTGGTACTGCACGTAGGGGCGAGATTATTCGGGCAAGCTTCCTTTTCCACAGGAATGAATATCACATCATCTGCGTGACGGGCCAGATATGAATCTTCATTCGAAACCATCGCCACAAGATAGTTTCCGAAATCACGGATAAACGGTATAAGTCTCTTGATTTCCGAAGTATTTCCGCTTTTGGAAATGATAATGACCATATCGTCCTTCTGAATCATACCCATATCACCGTGGACAGCATCGGCACAGTGCATAAAAATCGCAGGGGTTCCGGTGGAATTCATCGAAGCCACCATTTTTTGCGCCACGAAAGCGCACTTACCCACTCCCGACACTATTACACGTCCTCTGCATCTGGAAATACGGTCGATAATACCGACCAATTTTTCATTGACGCAGCCGCGTGTATTGCGCACTGCCTCAATTTCATCATCAACGACTGAATTCGCGTATTTGAATATGGTACTATATGTATCTGTCATATTTATTTTGCGTATCCTGAATTTTTTATCTACCTTAGAGCCACAAAGGTAATAAAATATGACTATTTCTTCGGAAGATTTACACCGCAAATTAAAAGAGTTTTTCGGTTTTGATTCTTTTAAGGGTGAGCAGGAAGCCATTGTGATGAACCTGATTGAAGGTCATGATTCCTTCGTTCTGATGCCCACCGGAGGAGGCAAATCCTTATGTTATCAACTTCCGGCACTTGTACTGCCCGGAACAGCCATAGTTGTCTCTCCCCTTATCGCCCTGATGAAAAACCAGGTGGATGCCATCAGAGGCTTCATTTCAGGTAATGACCATATAGCACACTTTCTCAATTCATCCCTGAACAAGGGTCAGATAAACGAAGTGAAAGCCCACCTCCTCGCCGGGGAGACCAAACTGCTGTACGTAGCGCCGGAATCTCTGACCAAGGAAGAAAACATCAGCTTCTTCAAAAAACTCCGCATCTCCTTTTATGCCATTGATGAAGCCCATTGCATTTCAGAATGGGGTCACGACTTCCGCCCTGAATACAGGCACATCAGACAGCTTGTAAATGAAATCGGGAAATTCCCCATCATAGCCCTTACAGCCACAGCTACGCCCAAAGTCCGGACAGACATCCAGAAAAATCTGGGAATGACCGATGCCAGGGTATTCCAGGCTTCCTTCAACAGGGAAAACCTCTATTATGAAGTACGGGACAAAGCCGATGTCAAAAAGCAATTGATAAAATTCATAAAGGAAAACTCCGGAAAATCGGGCATCATCTACTGCCTCAGCAGGAAAAAGGTGGAGGAAATCGCTGAACTGCTTAACGTAAACGGCATCAAGGCGCTTCCCTATCACGCCGGAATGGATGCGTCCACACGCTCCAGGAACCAGGATATGTTTCTGATGGAGCAGGTGGATGTCATAGTGGCCACCATCGCCTTCGGAATGGGAATCGACAAGCCTGACGTCCGCTTCGTCATCCACTATGATATGCCGAAAAGTCTGGAAGGGTACTATCAGGAAACCGGCAGGGCCGGACGCGACGGAAAGGAAGGACAGTGCATCGCATTCTATAGTTACAAGGACATACAGAAGCTGGAAAAATTTATGCAGGGAAAACCTGTTTCCGAACAGGAAATAGGCAAGCAGCTTCTTCTCGAAACCGTTTCATACGCAGAATCAAACCGATGCAGACGAAAAATCCTCCTGAATTATTTTGGAGAGAATTATGAAATCGAAAATTGCGGAAACTGCGACAACTGCCTCCACCCGAAGACCCTTTTTGATGCCAGTGAAGACCTTGACCTGATTATCGAACTGATATTCTCGATGAAGGAACACTTCAAAGCAGACCATCTGGTAAACATCCTGACAGGAGTTTCAAATTCCATCATCAAGTCATACAACCACCACCATCACGAACTTTTCGGCATAGGAAAAGACAAAGGTACCAAATATTGGATGTCCATCATACGCCAGGGACTGATACTTCATTTTCTGGATAAGGACATAGAGTCATATGGACTTCTGTCTGTAACAGAGACAGGACGCACATTCCACGAATCCCCATACACCGTTATGATGGCGCACGACCGGGAATTTTCAGACTGGAATGAAGATGAGGAAGAAGAAACCGCCATCGCAGGGAATCCGAAACATCCGGCTGCAGGAGGCGGAGGAGACCCCACCCTGTTCGCTATGCTCAAGGATGTTCGAAGGTCTCTGTCCAAGAAAAAGAACATTCCTCCCTTCATAATCTTCACGGACCCCTCCCTCGAAGATATGTCCATCCAATACCCTGTCACAATCGACGAATTGAAAAACTGTCAGGGAGTAGGCGAAGGCAAAGCCAAGAAATACGGACAGGAATTCATAGAACTGATAGCGAAATACGTCGAAGAAAACGAAATCATCCGTCCCACTGAGTTTGTAGTCAAATCCATAGTCAACAAGTCTGCCAACAAAGTGGCCATCATACAGAATATCGACAGAAAAATTCCGCTTGAAGATATCGCCGCCCACAGAGATATGGACTTGATGGAACTGATCGAAGAAATCGAAGCCATCGTAGCCTCGGGAACCAAACTGAACATCGACTACTACATCCGCCAGGTCATAGATGAAGACATCATCAACGACATCTACGACTACTTCGCCCACGAAGCGGAAACAGATTCGGTCAATGTCGCTATGAAAGAACTCGGACCAGACTACACTGAAGAGGAAGTCCGGCTGGTCAGAATCAAGTACATCTCGGATGTAGGGAACTGAGAAATCACTCTTCAGTGCATTTCAATCCAGTTCAAGGGGCATTCCGCACGATTCCGTTCCACAGCCCTTCTCCACCAGGAGAGTTGTCTCTTCGCGTAGCGTCTGGTGTTTCTCTGAATCAGTTCCCTTGCACGTTCAAGAGTAATGGTGCCGTCAAGATAATCGAAAATTTCCTTATACCCGACAGTTTGAAGAGCCGGCATATTCCGGTATTGCACGAGAGCTCGGACTTCATCCACCAGCCCTTTTTCCAGCATATCATCCACACGCCTGTTTATTCTGTCATATAAAACATCCCTCGCCCTCGTAAGGCAATATCTTTCCACATAAAAGGGGCGGAGACGGTTCATTCCTGTTCTGAACGAGCTGTAGGGTTTTCCGGAAATATAGAAGACCTCCAGCGCCCTGACGATTCTCTGAGTATTGGCTATATCCATATCGCCATATGCCACCGGGTCCACGGACTTCAGTTC
>JAGHUZ010000259.1 GCA_018064575.1 Candidatus Minthomonas equi | reverse complement strand
AATCTCGGAATGGTCTATCCAACTGCGTTCAAGAGGCTGACCGTTGAGGGTGGCGGACTGGATGTAAACGTTTTCTGTGGAATTGTTTTCAGCAGAGATGGTGAATTTATGGCCGTTCTCAAGTGAAATGGAGGCCTTGCTGAACAGGGGACTTCCGATGGCATATTGGGTCGATGCGGGAGTGACAGGGTAGAATCCGAGCGCACTGAATACGTACCAGGCCGACATAGAGCCCTGATCTTCGTCACCGGGATATCCTTTTGGCCCCGGATTATAAACTTTGTCCATAATCTGACGGACGTGGAACTGCGTTTTCCAGGGCTGCCCGGCATAATCATAGAGGTATGACATATGGTGTATAGGCTGGTTGCCGTGCTCGTACTGTCCGAGTCCTGCGACAACCATCTCCACCATCTCGTTGTAAACGTCATCATAGAATCCAGTGTCGAATATCCCAGGGACTTCGAACACGGCGTCAAGATGTTTGCAGAATTCATCCTCGCTGCCATATAGATTTATGAGGCCTCTGATATCTTGAAACACAGACCAATTGTAATGCATCGCATTACCCTCGATGAACGGCCCTCCCCACGCGACGGGATTGAAGTCCGGTGTCCATCGGCCGTCGGCACCTCTTCCCCTCATGAATCCGACTTCGGGGTCGAAGACATTACGGTAATTGAACATCGTTCTGCCGAACCTTTCCTCGGCTTCCCTGTCGCCAGCAGCTTTGGCAAGTGTCCAGGCGCAGTAATCGTCGTATGCGTACTCCAGAGTGATTGAAGTGCTGTAATGATATTCGGGATAGGGGACATAACCTTTCTCCTCATAAGGGATCGCCCCATATCTTCCGAAAGAAAGGCAGTGCCCATCTTTCCTGATTTTCAGGTCTTTGCCATCTTTTATCTGTTCCTGATATGCCTTAAGGGCATCTTGGGGATTGAAAGTGCGGATGCCTTTCGCCCATGCATCGGCAAGCAGTGATATGGCGTGATTCCCTATCATCCCGAACGTCTCCCGGTAGAAGGGCCAGGATGGCAGGAATCCATCGTGCTCATAACTTTCCATAATGCTTCGCACATAGCGTTCCTGCATCTGAGGGAACAGAATGTTGTACAGCGGAAACTGCGAACGGAACGCATCCCAGTATCCGATGTCATTGAATCCATAACCCGGATATACTGTTCCGGTATTCGAATCATAATGGTGTGGGGTGCCTGCTGCGTCATATTCGTAGAACATTCTGGGGAAAAGACTTGCGTGATAAAGGCAGGTATAGAAAGTGCGCTGCTGGTCCGGAGTGCCGCCTTCTACTGCAATGCGGCCAAGAAGGTCGTTCCACGCAGCAGTTCCTTCCTGGAGTGTGTGCTCGAAGCTGTCATGTGAGGAAAGTTCCCTTTCGTAATTCAGTTCCGCCTGTTCCGCACTTATGAACGAGGATGCCACCTTTACCTGAACCGTCGAACCGGGTTCGAATTCGAGGTAGAAACCTGAATATATGCCTGCTATCGTGTCTTTTTCGGGAAATATTTCGGGTGATTCCATAGTCGGCTTGCCGCGTAATGCTGCCGCAAGCATATCAGGAGTCTTATAGGATACGTGTTCAGGTGTGTTGACATCGTGCCAGGCTCCGAATGACTCCACTGGGGTGTCGAAAGTCAGGACAAACCAGCATATCCTGCCATTCAGGAGGCCTCTGACGGTATGGTGCTGAACGTCTATTGACAAATCGGCAAAATTGTTCCCGGAATCGATGAGGAGGTATGCCGGGCCGTCGGCAGGATATGTGAAGCGCAGATGATTGCCCCTTTCCGTAGGAGCCATTTCAGCCTTTATGCCATTGCGGAAAGTGACATTGTAGTATTGCGGGAGGGCTGTCTCGTCATCGTGGGAGAATTTCGCTCCCCTCAGTGCCTGGCGTACTTCCAATTCTCCGGTTTCAGGGAAAAGTGCAAATGCGGCATAATCCCTTGTCCAGGGGCTGCATTGGTGGGCCTGTGAAAAAGCACGGATTTCATCGGACTGCCAGGTGTATTTCCATCCGTTACCGTGTTCTCCGGTCTGGGGTGACCATAAGTTCATTCCGAACGGGCGGCCGGTCGCGGGGTATGTATTGCCGTAACTGAGTACGAAACAGGACTCGGTGCCGATTCTGGTGTCCACCAGTGCGGTGTAATCAACTTGTGTGGTGTCGGATGTGCAGGCGGTGAGGAAAACTGCAGAAAGTACAGTAGGCAGGAGAAGTGATTTCATATTGCAAAGGTAATGAAAAGAAGATACACTTCAGAAATGTTAAGATGTGGAGAATGCGGCTAATGCGCCAAATCGGATTTTTGGTTAATTTTGCAGTATGTGTGCGGTGAAGCTTATATGTGTTCTCGGACCGACGGCTTGCGGAAAGACCAGATATGCTGTCGGAATGGCGCGTCGGATGGGAGGTGAAATCATTTCGGCTGATTCGCGTAAGGTATATCGCGGGATGTATATCGGAACCGGGAAGGACCTTTCCGATTACGGGGATGTACCGTATCATTTAATCGATATTGCCGATGCTGGGACCAAGTATGATATTTTCAGGTATCAGAAGGATTTCGCGCAGGTGTATCAGAATATCATTGACCGGGGACGTATTCCGATTCTGTGCGGGGGAAGCGGGTTGTATATCGAGTCCGTGACCAGAGGGTATTCCCTGCCTGACGTGCCGGGCAATCCGCCGTTGCGAGCTGAACTGGAAAAATACAGTGATGCAGAACTTATCGCGAAGCTCGCTTCGCTGAAAACACTCCATAACAAGACAGATTATGATACGCGGCAGAGGCTGATAAGAGCTTTGGAAATAGCCATTTATCAGTCGGAGCATCCGCAGGAGGACATTTATCATACTTCGGACGGGAAGGCGGTACCTATTCCCAGGTTCAAGGAGGGGGAGGTGGAGTATATCGGACTGATGGTGTCAAGGGAGGAGAGGAATGCCAGAATCGATGCCAGACTGGACGCCAGATTGAAAGAGGGAATGGTGGACGAGGTGCGCGGACTGCTCGATAGCGGAATTCCTGCCGGGAATCTGCTCTATTACGGTTTGGAATATAAGTTCGTTACGCAATATCTTCTCGGGGAGATTTCGTATGACTTTATGAGGGAACATCTGGCCATAGCCATCCATCAGTTCGCCAAGAGACAGATGACCTGGTTCCGGGGGATGGAACGGCGGGGTATCAGAATAAAATGGATTGAAGTATAAGGATATATTTATGAAACTGAAGATTGACAGGTCGAAAGTCACGGAAGGTGACGTGGTTACGGTGAAATGGGATGCTGGAAGGGCGAAAAGTGTTACTGGGGCGGTGATAACTATAGACAATGGTTTCCGGAAGGCTGAAATTCCCGTGGAAAGAAGCGGGGAGAAGAAGTTCAGACTTAATCGCTCTGAAGGTAAGACTGTAATCGTTTTTACGGCAGTGGCCGACGGGAAGTTTCTCAGGGCGGAGCAGAGGGTGCGGGTGAAAGCTGGGAGACAATATGATTCATATACTGTGGTCAGGGAGAATGTATTCAAGAGACTCGGAATGTGGCTCAAGCTATTCTGGCAGAGTATTCCGCACGACAAGAGGCATTCCTGGGTGATGTTGTTCATACTGTTTCTTTCGTTCGTCCTCTCCATATTCCATACCACCTGCGCTTTCTATGGGCTTGGGATACTCGCCCTTTATCTTATCTGGACTTTATTATAGAATCTGTTTTGAAAAAAATGAAGAAGATGAATAAATCTTTTTTTATATTTGCGTCTGATATGAGAGATATGACATTATTCAACTTCTGCCAGTGGCGCGGTTTATGATATTCCGCGGCGCATCGGTTTGTTGAGTAGATGGCTATTATACTTGAACCTCCTGCGTGCGTGTTGCTCAGGAGGTTTTAACTTTATGAACGATTGTTATGAAAACTACCAAGAAGTTTGTTCTTACGGATGACCAATTGCCTGAATATTGGTATAATGTGCTCGCTGATATTCCGCATCTTGACCCTATGCTGAATCCGAAGACCGGAGAGGTGCTCAAACCTGAGGATATGGAGCCTTTGTTCGCCAGACACCTTATCGAGCAGGAATTTTCCCGTCAGAGGTGGATAGAAATTCCTGAAGAGGTGAGGACTCTTCTCAAAATCTACCGTCCGTCTCCACTGGTGAGGGCGAGTGGTCTGGAGAAGGCATTGGATACTCCGGCAAGGATATATTTCAAGAATGAGTCAGTATCTCCTGTGGGCTCGCATAAGCTGAACTCCGCGCTTCCGCAGGTGTATTATAATAAGATAGAAGGGGTGAAGTGCCTGACCACCGAGACTGGAGCCGGGCAGTGGGGTTCCGCGCTCAGTATCGCGGCGAAGCATTTCGGGCTGGATGCAGAAGTCTTTATGGTTCGCCTGAGCGCTACACAGAAGCCGTATCGCCGGATGGTGATGGAAACTTACGGAGGGAAGGTGACTCCTTCCCCTTCAGATACTACCGCAGCCGGAAGGGAACTGCTGGCCAAATATCCTGATACTCCGGGCTCGCTGGGTATGGCGATAGCGGAGGCCTGCGAGGCGGCTTTGACAAGACCGGATACCAAATATGTGCTTGGCAGTGTGTTGAATTTCGTGACGCTTCACCAGACCATCATCGGTCTGGAGGCGGAAAAGCAGTTTGAAATAGCGGGTGACCATCCGGATATCATCATCGGAGCTTTCGGAGGCGGATCCAATTTCGGAGGTATCTCTCTTCCATTCTACAGACATCAGGTGGAGGGCAAGCGCCATTATGACTTCATAGCGGCGGAAAGTACAAATTGTCCGAAACTCACTCAGGGTGAATTCCGTTATGATTTCGGTGATTCTTCCGGTATGACACCTCTGATTCCTATGTACACTCTGGGCCATGATTTCCAACCTGCTCCCATTCACGCAGGCGGGCTGCGTTTCCACGGGGCTGGAGCCATTATGAGCGAACTGTTCAAGGAGGGGGTTATCCGTGCCGTCGATATCGACCCTAAAGAAATTTTCGAAACGGGAATAATGTTCTCCCGTTGTGAAGGTATTATTCCTGCCCCCGAGTCCTGCCACGCTATCGCTGCAGCCGTTCATGAAGCTGTCAAATGCCGTGAAACAGGAGAGGAAAAGGTTATTCTCTTCAATCTTTCCGGACACGGACTGCTTGACTTGAAGGCCTACGAGTCCAGTCCGAAATAATTCCTAAGTTCACTGCGATGACTCCGCTGATAGGTAAAACACTTTCCGAACTGAAGGAAATCTGCCGGGAATACGGCTTTCCTGCATTTACCGCTTCTCAAATGGCCGACTGGCTTTACAAGAAGCGTGTACGTACTCTGAATGAGATGACCAATCTGTCCAAATCTGCCAGAGAGAAGCTCAGTGCGGAGTATGAAGTGGGAAGGGTGCCGTATGCCGACAGCATCTGTTCGAGAGACGGGACGAGGAAGTACCTTTTTCCAGTGGAACTGGGCAATGGAATGCTTCAGCCCCGGGGACTTGGCCTTGCAGGCAGGGAACAGACAGCCGGTGATGATATCGTCGCAGACGCGAGGAAAGAAAAGGTACAGGGCATAGAGGCGGTGATGATTCCTGATGAAGACCGCAGGACTTTGTGCGTTTCGTCTCAGGCTGGGTGCAAGATGGGATGCAGGTTCTGTATGACAGGAAGACAGGGCTTTCACGGTCATCTGACCACAGCCGGAATTATCAACCAGTTTCTGGAAGTAGAGGAGACCGGAGAACTGACCAATACCGTTTTTATGGGGATGGGTGAACCTCTTGACAATTGGGAGAATGTGTCGAAGGCCATAGAAATTCTTACCTCTTCGTGGGGATTTGCCTGGAGTCCTAAAAGGATTACGCTTTCGACTATCGGGGTTCTTCCTAATCTGAAGAAATATCTGGACGGGTGTTCTTGCCATATAGCAGTCAGCCTGCACAATCCATTTCACGGGCAGAGACTGGAACTGATGCCTGCGGAGAGGGCATATCCCATCAAGGATACCGTGGAGCTGCTGTCGCAATATGATTTCAGCGGACAGAGGCGTGTCAGTTTCGAATATATAATGTTTTCGGGGGTGAATGATTCCGTTCATCACGCAGATGCTTTAATCAGGATGCTACGTCCCTTCGAATGTCGGGTGAATCTCATCAGGTTCCATAAAATTCCGGATTCTCCCTTGAATACCTCTCCGATGCAGGCCATCGAACGGTTTCAGAACGGAATGAATGCCGCCGGAATCCTTACCACGCTGAGAGCATCCCGTGGCGAAGATATTCTGGCTGCCTGCGGGATGCTTTCAGGAAAGAAGAAGGCTTGATTTTCGTAAAATGACTATTCTGGGAAATAATTTTTGAAGAATAAAAAATATGTTTACCTTTGCGCTCCCGATTGTGGGGTAAAATTAATAATAATCAATTGCTTAAAGTTATGGCAGAGTATTTATCAGCAGACAAAAAGCAGGAGATTTTCGGACAATACGGAAAGTCTAATACGGACACCGGCTCGGCTGAGAGTCAGATTGCTCTATTTTCCTACCGTATCGCTCACCTTACGGATCATCTGAGAAACAACAAGAAGGACTTCGGTACCCAGCGTGCACTTCTCAGACTCGTCGGTAAGAGACGTCGCCTTCTGGATTATCTGAAGGAAAAGGACATCGAGAGATACAGACAGATAATCAAGGCGTTGAACCTTCGCAAGTAAAGGAAAACAAGAAAAGGGGCTGCCCGAAAGGCGGCCTTTTTTTAATGAACACTTTAGATAGAATAATAATATGAACGTAATCAAGAAAACCATCACATTGGGTGATGGGAGAGTTGTGGAAATCGAAACCGGCAAACTTGCCAAGCAGGCTGACGGTTCGGTGGTCCTCAAGGTTGGCGGCACTATGCTGCTCGCCACTGTTTGCTGTGCGAAAGAGGCTAAAGAAGATGTGGACTTTCTGCCCCTTTCTGTAGAATACAAGGAAAAATTCTACGCTGCCGGTCGTTTCCCCGGCGGATTTATGAAGAGAGAAGGAAAGGCTTCCGATTCTGAAATTCTCGTAGCGCGTCTGGTGGACAGAGCCCTTCGTCCCCTCTTCCCGGATAACTTCCATGCGGAAGTTTTTGTAAATGTAATTCTTATTTCCGCCGATAAGGAGAATATGCCCGATTCATTCGCAGGTCTGGCCGCTTCGGCCGCTCTTGCTGTCAGCGATATTCCTTTCGGGGGTCCTATCTCTGAGGTTCGCGTGGCCCGTATCGACGGTCAGTTCGTAATCAATCCCACTTTCGCTCAACTGGATAATGCCGATCTTGAACTTATGGTGGCAGCCACCTATGATAACATTATGATGGTGGAGGGTGAAATGAAAGAGGTTTCCGAGCACGATATGCTCGAAGCCATCAAGTTCGCCCACACAGAAATCAAGAAACACTGTCTGGCACAGATGGAACTCACCAAGGAGGTCGGAAAGGAAACGAAACGCGAATATTGCCACGAAACGGATGATGAAATTCTTCGTGAAGCGCTTCGTGACTTCTGTTATGACCGCTGCTATGCCATCGCCAAGTCCGGTCTTGCCAAACACGAACGTGAAAATGCATTCGAAGGTCTTAAGGCCGAATTCGTGGAAACCATAGCAGAAGAAGAACGTGATGAGAAGATGGTTATGGTCAACAGATATTATTCTGCAGTCGAGAAAGAGGCTATGCGCCGTATGATTATCGATGAAGGTCTTCGTCTGGACGGTCGTAAGAATGACCAGATTCGTCCTATCTGGTGCGAAGTCGATTACCTCCCCGGTGCGCACGGGTCTGCCATCTTTACACGTGGCGAGACGCAGTCACTGGCTTCGGTGACTCTCGGTACCAAACTGGATATGAAGGAAATGGATGAAGTTCTCGTTCAGGAGACCCAGCAGTGCGTCCTTCATTACAATTTCCCTCCTTACGCTACAGGTGAAGCCAAGCCCCAGAGAGGAGTTGGTCGTCGTGAAATAGGTCACGGTAATCTGGCTTGGAGAGCACTCAAGCCGATGGTTCCCGTAGGTGAGGAGAATCCCTATGCCGTTCGCGTGGTGTCAGATATCCTCGAATCCAACGGTTCCTCATCGATGGCTTCCGTATGTGCAGGGTGTATGGCTCTGATGGATTCAGGTCTGAAACTGAAGAAACCTGTGGCCGGAATAGCAATGGGTCTGATTTCTGATGACAAGACCGGCAAGTTCGTCGTTCTTTCCGATATTCTCGGTGATGAGGATCATCTCGGAGATATGGACTTCAAGGTGACCGGGACACGTGACGGTATCACAGCCACTCAGATGGATATCAAGGTTGACGGGCTTCCTTACGAAATTCTCGAACAGGCATTGGCTCAGGCCAAGGC
>JAGHUZ010000068.1 GCA_018064575.1 Candidatus Minthomonas equi | reverse complement strand
GACGGGGGCATTATAGATGATGGAAGCCACTACGTTGGCAGTTTTTCGGCCTACCCCTGGAAGTGTCTGGAGCGCATCGATATCCGATGGAATTTCTCCGTTGAAATCACTCACGGCCTTCTGTGCCATAGCTGCCAGATGGGCTGCCTTGCTGTTAGGGTAGGAGACGGATTTTATGTATTGGAAAATCTCCTCCGGAGAGGCTTTGCTCAGGCTGAGGATGTCCGGAAAGCGTTCGAAAAGCGCTGGAGTGACTTTGTTTATGCGCTTGTCAGTACACTGCGCTGACAATATGACTGCGACGATTAGTTGGTATGGGGATTTGAAGTCGAGTTCCGATTCGGCTACGGGCATATTTTCCCTGAACCAGCCGATTATTCCTTTGAACCTTTCCGCTTTGGTCATAATCAGAAAACAAAGTCTATCTCGGTGGGACTCTGTTCGAGCTCCTGACAGAGAGAGTCTTTGCAAATCAGTGTTCTGAAAGGATATCTCCTGCAGATTTCCATATTATGGGTAATCATCATAACTGCACTGTGGTTTTCCCTGTGAATGGACAGGAGAAGTTCCATAATCTGGTGTGTGGTCTCCGAATCGAGATTCCCGGTAGGCTCGTCGGCCAGAATCAGGGAAGGCTTGTTCAGTATGGCGCGGGCTATGGCCACACGCTGCTGTTCTCCTCCTGAGAGCTGATGAGGCATTTTCCTGAGCGAGGAAGCCATATTCACCTGTTCTATGACAGTGGAGATTCTTTCGCGGATTTTCCGGCTGTCATTCCATCCCGTGGCTCTGAGAACGAATGACAAGTTTTCTTCGACAGTCCGGTCCATCAGCAGCTGGAAGTCCTGGAAGATGACTCCAAGACGTCTGCGAAGGTACGGAATCTGGCGGTTCTTGAGGCGGCGGAGATTGAATCCGACCACTTCTGCTGAACCGGTTCTGACAGGCCATTCCCCGATCAGCGTCCGGATGAGGGATGTCTTACCGCTTCCGATTTTTCCGATTACATAGAGGAATTCCCCCTCTTCCACCGAAAATGTGACGTTTTTCAGCACTGTGTTCCTGCCGTGTCTGATATCGACGGCCCGGTATTCTATTATTTTCTTCTGTTCGGACATAACTGTGCAAATTTGAGAAAAAATTAGTAATTTTGTACGTTTGAATATATAATATCACGAGGTATGACAGAAAAAGAAATGATATCTGCGGAAGAACAGTACTCTGCGGATAGTATCCAGGTCCTTGAAGGGTTGGAAGCAGTACGGAAAAGACCGTCGATGTATATAGGAGACGTCAGTTCCAGAGGTCTTCATCATCTGGTGTATGAGGTGGTCGACAATTCCATAGACGAGGCCTTGGCAGGTTATTGTACGGACATCAATGTGACCATTCACGAAGATAACTCCATAACGGTCGAGGATAATGGACGTGGAATTCCTACGGGAATGCACGAAAAGGAGGGACGCTCCGCCCTGGAGGTTGTCCTTACCGTACTGCATGCAGGTGGAAAGTTTTCCAAGGACAGTTATAAGGTTTCGGGCGGTCTGCACGGCGTAGGTGTTTCCTGCGTGAATGCATTGTCCGTTTATCTGAAGGCGGAAATTCATAGGGAAGGACAGATTTTCGTACAGGAGTTCTCAAAGGGTAAGCCGACTTGCAGTGTGCACGTGGTCGGTAATACCGACAGGACGGGGACCATCATCACATTCCGTCCCGACCCTGAAATATTCACCCAGACGGTAGTCTATGATTATTCTATTCTGGCCACCCGTCTCAGGGAACTGGCTTTTCTGAACAAGGGCATCCGTCTTTCCCTTAAAGACGAACGTCCCGTGGCTGTCGCTTCATCCGAAGATGAATTTGAAGGCTCGACGGAAGTTCAGATTCGTTCTGACGTATTCTATTCCGAAACGGGACTTCTGGAATTTGTCCAGTATCTTGACGGAACGAGGGAAAAACTGACGCAGAATCCTATATATCTCGAGACGGAGAAGAACGGCGTTCCTGTGGAAGTGGCACTTCAATATAATACCGGATTTACCGAGAACGTTCATTCTTACGTAAACAATATCAATACGATAGAGGGAGGTACTCATCTGACTGGATTCAGGAGGGGACTGACATCCACCTTGAAATCTTATGCGGACAAGAATGGTCTTCTTGCGAAATTGAAATTCGACCTTGACGCATCCGACTTCCGTGAAGGACTGACTGCCGTCATCTCCGTTAAGGTGGCTGAACCGCAGTTCGAGGGTCAGACCAAGACCAAACTCGGGAACAGCGAGGTGGATGCCATCGTCTCGTCTGCCATCAAGACAGCTCTCGAAAATTTCCTCGAAGAGAATCCAAGGGATGCCAAGTCCATCGTGGACAAGGTGATATTGGCTGCCACCGCGCGTCACGCAGCCCGCAAGGCACGTGACCTCGTTCAGAGAAAAACGGTTATGTCAGGTGCAGGACTGCCGGGGAAACTGGCTGACTGTTCCGACAGAGACCCTGCCAAGTGCGAACTGTTCCTCGTGGAGGGAGATTCCGCGGGTGGAACGGCGAAGAACGGAAGGGACAGGAATTATCAGGCCATATTGCCGC
>JAGHUZ010000155.1 GCA_018064575.1 Candidatus Minthomonas equi | reverse complement strand
ATACTTTCAGTTTCATACTTTCAGTTATATCATTCAAAAATTTGCCGACAAAGTTCACTGCGCTATGGCATCGGCCATCAAATCAATGGCCTTGAGCATCTTGTCGATTCTTTTCCTCTCCGTAGGGCGTATCCACGGGGCCATCATAAAACCTTTCAGGTGTTCCTTTGAAATGGCCTTCCGTCCGGTCGTCACCAGTTTTCCTATGACGTCATCAGCACCGACATTCAGCTCTTTTCTCTTATATCCCACCCAGTTCGTTCCGCAAGGCACCTGATCAAAACCGGCCTTTTCGAGATTCCACATAGCGATCAGACGATGCCAGTGAGCGTTTTCCTTGTTTTCGGGGTCGAATCCACCATAAGCCTCATCATAATACCAATCCTGTTGAATCACACTCTTGGGACAGCGTTCGAAATACTCCGGATTTTCCCAACAATTGTCAGCCCAAACCCAAGGACGCGCGCCAAGTTTTTCAACGGTGTGAATGATATGGAGGAAATCACACCACCACGATTCCTTTACGCGCTGAATGCGGTATGAATACCAGTCGATATGCCACCTGTCCTCTTCATCGCATCCGACGTGGAAGAAACGGGGTTTTCCGAAAATTTCGTAAATATCCGCCAAAACTTCCTCGCACATACGATAATACGGCTTGGAAGAAATCATATGACGATAATCCTTCATCCATCCGTTATGGGCCGTAGAAAAGTTAGGAAGAGGGATAACCTCCATTCCGAGAGAGTTCAGACGAACTATTTCTTCACGAATCCGCTCCACACTCCAACTTCCTTCAAGGGCAAGTTCCGGATGACTGGGAAGAACTATGCCTTCCCCGACATCGATGAACAGCATATTGATACCTTTCTCGGCCGCATGTTCGGTAACCTGCTTCCAGACATCGTAATCACAATGGAGTTTAAGTGTAGGTCTCATATCTTCGGGAAGTTTCAGAATGGCCTCTTCAAGGTTTTCCCCCATCTGTTCCGATGGCCAGTCTTTTCCGAGATTATTACTCAGATGCATCAGGAAGGCGCGGTAATCTCCATCCGGAGCCTGGACCGTCTGAGCGAAAGGTTTTAGTTTCGTCCTTTTTCCGGAAGCTCCGGTATTCGCGGCATCTGCCGACAACTGTCCAAGTCCCAAAGCTGCGGCAGCCATCGCGCTGCTGCCGATAAATTGTCTTCTATCCATATATGCAAAAATTTTTTATCACTTCGCGAATATAAGAAAAACAAAGTAAAAATGCTTACTTTTGTATAATTTCAACGAGATGAAAAAAATACTGATTATCACACTGGCCCTGATATTCTCCCTTCAAATGGAAGGGAAGCCGAAAAAGACCGTATATATCAGCTATGTGCTGCACGGCAATATGAACTATGACAGATATGTGCGTCCCACCATCTGGAAAGAATTCCCTGTCATTTATGATAACCTTCTCACCTTTATGGACGAGCATCCCGATTTCTGCGGACAGGTGCAGTTCTCGGGACAAACCCTCAGTTCTCTGCAGCTATGCG
>JAGHUZ010000112.1 GCA_018064575.1 Candidatus Minthomonas equi | reverse complement strand
GTAATCCCCCATTCTGGCGGCGTTTTCAACGAGATGCTCATTCTCGATGACGTCGATTACGGCGATGGCGGCAGCACAGGCGAGGTGATTGCCACCGAAGGTGGTCCCAAGCATACCGTATTCCGCCTTGATGGTGGGGGAGATGAGTACCCCTCCGATGGGAAGGCCGTTCGCCATCCCTTTGGCGGAAGTTATGATGTCTGCACGTATGCCGGAGTACTGGTGGGCATAAAATTTTCCGGAACGCCCGTAACCGGACTGGATTTCATCCAGTATGAGCAGTGTACCTGTCTTGTCACACAAACTGCGGAGGGCACGGAGGAATCCGTCGGTCGGTTCATAGATGCCGGCCACTCCTTGGATGCCTTCTATGATGACGGCGGCATATTCTCCGGTGTGAAGTTCACGTTCCACCGCTTCCGCATCGTTGAGCGGTACAAAAGTTATTTTGTCAGTGGAATTGAACGGGGCGCGGATTTTAGGATTGTCGGTGGCGCTTACGGCTCCGCTGGTACGGCCGTGGAAAGCCTTGCCGAATGCCAGGATGCGTGCACGTCCGGTGGAGAAAGAGGCCAGTTTCAGAGCGTTTTCGTTCGCTTCGGCACCGCTGTTACAGAGGAAAAGATTATAGTCATCGTAACCGCTGACCTTTCCGAGTCTGTGGGCGAGTTCTTTTTGAAGCCCGTTTTGAACGGCATTGGAATAGAATCCGAGCCGGTTTATCTGTTCCGTGACGGCTTGTATGTAATGGGGGTGGGAATGACCGATGCTGATGACGGCGTGTCCACCGTAGAGGTCGATGTATTCATTCCCTTCCTTATCCCAAAGAGTGGTGTCCAGTCCTCTGACCGGTTCTATGTCCCACAGTTTGTATGTTTTGAATAGTTCCATATCGAAATGACTTCTAGAATGCTGATGCTTTGAGTTTCAGTCCGGCAGTCTCCTCGAAGTGGCAGATGAGGTTCATATTCTGGACGGCTTGTCCTGACGCCCCTTTGAGAAGATTGTCCAATACAGATGTAATTACCAGAGAATCCGAATGTTTTTCAAGTGATATGATGCATTTGTTCGTGTTGACAGCCTGCTTGAGATCCACTGGCTTATCGCTGATGAACGTGAAAGGGGAGTCGGCGTAGAAATCCTTATACAGTGCGACTGCCTGTTCGGTGCTGATGGAACAGCCGGTATGAATGCTGGCGAAGATTCCTCTGGCGAAATCGCCCCTTATAGGGACGAATTTGAATTCACCGCTGAAGCCGGGTTGGAGATGGTGGATGTTTCTGCCGATTTCCTGCAAATGCTGGTGTTCGAAAATTTTATAGGCGGAGAGATTGTTGTTGCGCCAGCTGAAGTGGGTGGTGGCTCCGGGTTTGACTCCCGCTCCGGTGGAACCGGTTATCGCTGTGATATTGATGTCGCTTTCGAGCAGGCATTCCTTGGCCAAGGGAAGTATGGCCAGCTGTATGGCGGTGGCGAAGCATCCCGGATTGGCGATTTTCGTGGCCCCGGATATCCTGTCCCGCTGCATTTCCGGCAGCCCGTACACGTATCCTTCCGATTCATCGCGGAAGTCCTGTGCGAGGTCGATGATTTTCAGCCCTGCCGGGCAAGGGTTGTGCTGCCAGAATTCCCTGCTCTTTCCGTGAGCGGAGCAGAGGAAGAGAACATCGATGCCGTTGAGGTTGTAACTATCCGTGAATCTGATGTCGGTGTCACCGATGAGCCCTTCGTGGACATCGTAGATGTGATTCCCGGCATTGCTTTCCGAGTGTACGAATTCTATTCCGACATACGGGTGATTTACCAGAATGCGCAGCAATTCTCCGGCGGTGTAGCCGGCCCCGCCTATGATTCCGGCTTTAATCATCGGGAAGTTCTTCTTTATGTGAAAGGTAGTAAGCCCTTAGGGGTGTGGAAGTGACCTTGATGAATCCCTTGGCGTCTTCGGAAGACCATCCCTTGGCACCTTCACCGTATTCTCCCAATTTGTTCTTTACAAGGTCATCCGGAGAATCCACTCCTACGGTGGAGAAACCATAGGGACGGAGGGAGAGGGTGACAGTTCCGTTGACATTCCGCTGGCTGCTTTCGAGCATCGCCTCGATATCGCGCATCACGGGTTCCAGGTATTGACTTTCGTGGAGGAACATTCCGTACCAGTTGGCCACCTGGTCCTTCCAGTACTGCTGCCATTTGCTGAGAGTGAATTTTTCGAGGAATTTATGGGCTCCGATGATGAGCATCGGGGCTGCGGCTTCGAAACCGACTCGTCCCTTGATGCCGATTATGGTGTCTCCCACGTGCATATCACGCCCTATGCCATAGGCGGCGCCGATTTTCTCGACAGCTTGTATGGCACTGATTCTGTCCTTGTATTCCTCTCCGTTTACGGAATATAGTTCTCCACCCTTGAATCCGAGCGAGAGAATTTCGCTTCCTGTCTTTTCCACCTGTTTCAGGTATGCCGCTTCGGGGAGTCCCTGTCTGGAATCGAGAATTTCTCCACCGCATATGGAGGTGCCCCACAGGCCGACGTTGTAGGAGTATTTCAGTTTGGTAAAATCTGCAAAGTATCCATTCGCGTTCAAGTAATCGACCTCCTGTTGGCGGCTGAGATTTTCGTCCCTGGTGAGGGTGATAATCTCCATTTCAGGACACATTACCAGAAAGGTCATATCGAAGCGTACCTGGTCATTACCGGCTCCGGTGGAGCCGTGGGCGATGGCGTCCGCTCCGATTTGCTTGGCATAGCGGGCGATGGCCATACCCTGAAAGATTCTTTCGGATGATACCGATATCGGGTATGTGCCGTTCCTGAGAACGTTTCCGAAAATCATATATTTCAGACTCTTCTCATAGTATTCCTGAGTGACATCGAGAGTTACATACCCGGCAGCCCCCAGTTTGTATGCGTTTTCTTCATTCGCCTTGAGCTGCTCCGGGGAGAACCCGCCCGTATCGGCACAGGCAGCATAGACTTCGTAACCTTTTTCTTTGGCCAGATACATAACAGTATAGGATGTATCCAGACCACCGCTGAAAGCGACCACTACTTTTTTCTTCATATCATTATCATTATGGTTCGTCGGGATGATGGATTTCAAGATGTTCCTTCGGGTCATAGAGGAGTCCGGTGCAGATGCACATCTTGTAATCGTGGCTTTTGAGAATATCGAAATGACGGCATCCTTCGCAGCCTTTCCAGAATTCCGGGTCATCGGTAAGTTCGGTGAAAGGAACCGGACGGAATCCGAATTCGTAATTCATTTTCATTACCGCCGCCCCCGTGGTGATGGAGAAAATCTTCGCATCCGGGAACAGTTCTCTGGAAAGAATGAAAGTCTGCTTCTTTATCATTTTAGCTACCCCCATTCCCCTGAATTTATGGGCGACGATGAGTCCCGAGTTGGCTACAAAACTTTTTCCTCCCCAGGATTCTATGTAACTGAACCCCGCGAATTCACCTTCATCGCTTATGGCTATTACGGCTTTCCCTGCCCTTATCTTTTCACAAATGTATTCCGGGGTACGCTTGGCGATACCCGTCTTGCGCTCAAGTGACGATTTGTATATTTCATCACAGATTTCCTGTGCAAATTTCGTGTGGCATTCCTGTGCCACGATGGCTTCAATTTTCATTTTCCGGTATAGACCTATGTGCAGTTAGAAGTTCAAAATAACTTTTCCGGCAGGTTTCGGAGCACTTTCGCGTATCTGTTACCTGACGTTGGCGGCGAGCCACTTTTCAGCATCCATAGCGGCGCGGCAGCCCGAGGCGGCGGCATTGATGGCCTGACGGTAGGTGGGGTCCTGAACGTCTCCTGCCGCGAAGATTCCGGGTACATTGGTGGCAGTACCCTTGCCCTCAGTGATGATGTATCCATTGCTGTCCACGGCGATGTAATCTTTGAAGATGTCGGAATTCGGATGATGTCCGATGGCCAGGAAGAAACCGTCGATGGCTATTTCTGTTTCACTCCCGTCTTCCCTGACAAGCCGGAGACCGGTCACACCCGTTTCGTCGCCCAGAATTTCGCGGGTCTGGTGTTTCCAGAGCACTTCTATGTTAGGGGTGGAAAGCAGTCGTTCCTGCATCGCCTTTGAGGCGCGGAGTGCGTCGCGTCGTACTATCAGATATACTTTCCTGCACAGAGATGCGAGATATGTGGCTTCTTCGCAGGCCGTGTCGCCTCCTCCCACTACGGCTACGGTTTTCTTCCGATAGAAAAAACCGTCGCAGGTAGCGCAGGCAGATACTCCCATTCCACGGAACTTCTCTTCTGATGGAAGTCCCAGATATTTGGCGGTAGCCCCCGTGGCGATGATTACCGAGTCTGCTTCAATCCATTTCCCACCGTCGATTTCCAGCTTGAACGGACGGGATGAAAAGTCCGCTTTCGTGGCAAGCCCGAAGCGTACCTCCGCTCCCAGACGCTGCGCCTGAGCTTTGAAATCGTCCATCATCTGCTGTCCCTGCACACCGTTCGGGTATCCGGGAAAGTTCTCTATTTCAGTAGTCTGCGTCAGCTGGCCTCCCGGCTGGATACCTTCATAGACAACGCATTGGAGATTAGCCCTCGAACCATATATGGCAGCAGTATAACCTGCCGGTCCGCTGCCTAGAATCAGTAATTGAATGTGTTCCATAATTATTCTGCAAATGTATGTTTTTTCCGTTATTTATGATTATATTTGCAAAGAAGGATTTTTTCAATGTAATATTTTCTACCTTAAAAAACATATTAACTCAATTATCAACCCCTATGAATTTTAAACATTTCTTAATCTCGTTGCTGGCCTTTACGGTGTCATCGGCCATTAGCCTGACGGCTTATGCCCAGAACTCCGTCAAAGGTACTGTAACGGATCCGTCCGGTCAGCCCGTAATAGGCGCCGCAGTCCTCGTACTTGAGGAAACGTCACGGGGTACGGTTACCGATGAAAACGGAGATTGGAGTCTGGAAGTCAAATCAGGCACTACTCTTCAGTTTTCCTCCATCGGATACAAAACCCGCGAAATCAAAGTCGGCAGTAAAACCAGAATCGACGTTGTCCTCGAAGAGGATATCGATTTTCTGGATGATGTCGTAGTTATCGGATACGGTTCGGCCCGTAAAGGTGATATGACCGGTTCGATGTCAAGCGTACAGGGAGAAAAACTTACTGAACGCTCGACACAGATGCTGTCCAATACCCTTCAGGGACAGATAGCTGGTGTTCAGGTTACCCGTTCTTCCGGTGGCCCCGGTGAATCATCGTCCATTCGCATTCACGGTGTGACCACTATGTCAAACAGCGATCCTCTGGTCATCATCGACGGTGTTCCCGGGGAATTGGATGACGTTTTGGCTGACGACGTGGAAACCCTTACCGTTCTCAAGGATGCGGCAGCCGCAGCCATCTATGGTTCCCGTGCCGCTGCAGGTGTAATTCTCATCACTACCAAACGTGCCAAGGAAAACAAACTGGTCGTCAAGTATAGTTATCAGTATGCCATCGATACTCCGACCACACGGCCTAAAAACGGTGATGTGATAGACTGGTTCAACGTTCAGAATGAAATGAAATGGAATGACGGAGCTCAGAGCCAGACTTCCGTTTATTCTCAGGAACTGATAGACGGATGGATGGCAAACAATGCTACCGACCCCATCCACTATCCCAATACTGATTGGACAGATCTTGTAATCAAAAAAACTACTTCCCATCAGCAGCATAATTTTGAAGTGGCAGGTGGTAATGACAAGCTCCGCACCAAATTATCCTTGAACTATCAGACAGGCAACGGTTATATAGCCAACAAATCATACGAACGTTTCTCCGGTCGTATAAACAATGACTGGCGCATAGCCAAGTGGCTGGGAGTGAAGGCTGACGTGGATTTCTCGAAATCCAGATGGGAGAATCCGGCGGCAGGTGAATCTACGGTTATCTATTATGCCTATACCGCTGCACCTTATTATAACGCATTTTGGGCAGACGGAAGACACGCTGACTGTAAGGATGGCGCGAATATCAATGCCGCCCTTCTCGAAGGAGGCACTTCAGAAAATGACTATTACAAGTTCGGAGGTAAGATACAGCTCGACATAACTCCTATCAAGAGCCTTACCATCACCGCTTTGTTCGCACCCCGCTTTACATTCTACAGTAACAAGAACTTCTCCAAGACAGTTCACGTGTACAAGGAGGACGGTACCGCTCTGGCAGGTCAGTGGAACAAAACGACCAATCTCAGCGAGAGCAGAAACAATTGGAACAACTACACCTATCAGGCTTATGCCAACTACGCTGAAAAATGGGGTGACCACTCTTTCTCTGCTATGGCGGGGTATGAAGGATTCACTTATTTCAGGGAAAATCTGGGGGCTTCGAGAAACAATTATCTGCTTGACACATATCCGTATCTTAATCTCGGTCCCGAAGATTATCAGTATAACACGGGAAACGCATCCCATAATGCCTATCAGTCTGTGTTCGGACGTGTAATGTATTCGTTCAAGGACAGATATATGATTCAGGCCAATGTCCGCGGTGACGCATCTTCCCGTTTTGCGAAGGAAAACAGATGGGGTGTATTCCCTTCCGTATCAGCAGGATGGGTTATCTCTTCAGAACCCTGGTTCAAGAGTGAAGCCGTTAACTATTTCAAACTGAGGGGCTCTTACGGAGAACTCGGAAATGAACGTATCGGTTCCGACTTCCCTTATCAGGCCACTATGTCTTTCGGAAACTCCTATATGTACGACAAATCGTCACAGTCTGTATCCGCCCTTCAAAATGCGGCTCAGGTATATTATGCGTTCAAGGACATTACTTGGGAGACCACTACGTCGGCCGGTGTCGGTGTAGATATGTACTTCCTTGACAGCCGTCTGCGTTTTACCGGTGATTATTATCACAAGAAGACCAAGAATATGCTTCTGACTCTCGGATTCCCTTCATATTCCGGTTTCTCGGCACCTTCACAGAATGCAGGTGATATGTACACGAATGGCTGGGATATCGAACTCGGATGGTCTGGCAAGGTAGGTGATTTCTCATATAGAATCGCTGC
>JAGHUZ010000022.1 GCA_018064575.1 Candidatus Minthomonas equi | reverse complement strand
GCATACTTCAGCGCCTCTGAAACCGCGAACCTGACCAAGGAGGAACGCATCTTATATGACCAGGCTATGATAACCAAAACTGACATAGAATACGGCAAACTTTACAGCTTCAAGAAAGGTCTCGCCAAGGGTCTCGCCAAAGGACTGGCAGAAGGTGAAGCCAAGGGTGAAGCCAAGGGCCGGGAAGAGGCACAAAGAGAGTTGGCAATGAAAATGCTACTCAAAGGGATGTCTGTTCCTGAGATTTCCGATTTGACCGGAATGCCTGTCGAAGACCTGGAGAAATTGAAGAACTTAGAAGATTTTGCCTGACATGTAGCAGGACAGGCACTTCCGCCACCGGGACACAGCATCCTGAAAGCATCCGTAGGAAGGGCTTTGCCGAAGGCGTCACGCAGCCCTGAGGACGGATGCTTTCAGTCCGCATACACGTGCCCGACTGTCTGCCCTCTGCTATTTCAAAGCAGATTCCAAGTTCAAAATAGGTAAATTTTGTGTAGTTTTGCACTCAATATTTATTTTAATGAAATGAAAAGAATGCTAATGCTTTTAATCCCTGCCCTGACATTGGTTTCCTGTGGGGATAAATCAGTAAAGACACCGGCCCTTGATATGACCGATCTGGATCTTTCCGTAGCTCCGGGAGAGAATTTCTATCTTTATGCCAATGGCGGATGGATGGCCAAGAACCCTCTGAAACCTGAATTCGCCCGCTACGGCTCATTTGACCAGCTCGCTGAAAACAATGAGGAAAGACTCAATGCTCTCTTCAAGGATATGGCGGCGCAGACTTATGAAGCCGGCAGCGTGGAACAGAAAATTTCAGATCTCTATAAACAGGGACTTGATTCCATCGGCAGGAATGCCGCCGGAGCACAACCTCTGAAGAAATATCTGGATGCGATATACGGTGTAAGCGACAAGCCGGGTCTCATCCGCGAAATAGGAGAACTCAACAAAATCGGTGGGGGCGGTTTTTTCGGAATGGGTGTTATGGAAGACCTGATGGACAGTAACAATCAGATTTTGTATATGACACAGTGTTCGCTCGGAATGGGTGAGAGAGACTACTATGTGAATGAGGCCAATGCAGACAAGAAGAAAGGATATCTGGAAATGCTGACCAGATTCTTCACTCTCAGCGGTATCGAAAACCCCGGAACCGCAGCTGCCAATGCCCTCGCGGTAGAAGATAAACTCGCACAATGCTGCTGGAGCAAGACCGAAATGAGGGACCTCACCAGACAGTATAATCCTATGAGTACAGAGGATTTTCTGAAGGCATATCCCGGTTTCGACTTCAAGACTGTATTCGATATAACAGGCATTGCCCCTCAGGAGAAAATTATCATAATGCAGCCTTCTTTCTATGATGGACTCAGCCGTATCTTCGCCGAAGAAGACTTGCAGAGGATGAAGGACTATGTGGCCGCTATGTTCATCAATGATGCGGCAGGCTCTCTGTCCGATGAATTCTACGATGCTGATTTCGACTTTTTCAGCCGCCAGATGAGGGGTATTACAGAAAAGAGACCGAGATGGAAACGCGCTATGTCCGTTCCCAACGGAATTCTCGGTGAAGCTGTCGGTCAGATGTATGTCGCCAAATATTTCCCTGAATCAAGCAAGCTGAAAGTGCTCGACATTGTAAACAATCTTAAGACATCCCTTTCGCAGCACATCGCCGCCCTTGACTGGATGACCGATTCCACCAAAGCCTATGCTCAGGAAAAACTGGCTGCCTTTACCGTAAAGATAGGTTATCCTGACAAGTGGAAAGATTACAGCACTCTTGACATAAGACCGGAGAAGAGTTATCTTGAGAACAAACTTGCAGCCAGCGCTTGGTACACTGCGGATAATCTTTCCAAACTCGGAAAACCTACCGACCGTTCCGAATGGGGAATGTCGCCTCAGACGGTAAATGCCTACTATAACCCCACTTCTAACGAGATATGCTTCCCGGCAGCCATCCTCCAGCCTCCTTTCTTTAACCCGGATGCTGATGATGCTGTGAACTATGGAGCCATAGGGGTGGTAATAGGACACGAAATGACACACGGCTTCGATGACCAGGGACGTCTGTTCGACAAGGACGGCAATATGAACAATTGGTGGAGACCCGAAGATACCGAGGCTTTCAATGCCAAGACCGCCGTTCTCGAAAAGCAGTACAACGGAATCGAAATTCTGCCCGGCATATTTGCCAACGGAAAACTTTCACTCGGTGAGAATATCGCGGACCAGGGTGGGGTAGGTCTTGCCCTTACAGCCCTCAAGAACAGTTGGAACGGCAAGCATCCGGCCGACATCGACTCTTTCACGGCCGAGCAGCGCTTCTTCCTCGGATTTGCCCACGTGTGGGCAGGCAATATCACCGATGAGGAGAAGGAACGCCGCACCAAGATGGACGAACATTCCCTCAGTGTGAACCGTGTCAACGGAACCCTCAGGAACTTCCAGGAATTCTTTGATGCTTTCGGTATCAGGGAAGACGATAAAATGTGGCGGCCTGCGGAAGAAAGGGTAATGATTTGGTAGGGTATGGCCAGTTACCTTCAGGTAGAGAACATAAGCAAGTCGTACGGTACCAAGGTTCTGTTCGATAAAATAAGTTTCAATATCAATGAAGGTGACAAAATCGCTCTCATAGCCCCTAACGGTACAGGGAAGACGTCCTTGCTCTCCATACTGGCGGGCAAGGACTCTTCTGATTCCGGTGGGGAAATAAAATTCCTGAAAGACATCTCCACCGCCTTTCTGGAACAGAATTACGAATTCAATCCGGAAAACACGGTTTTCACGGAGGTGTTTTCGAAGACTGAGCAGCTTTTCAATGTCGTAAGGGAATATAACGAAGCAGTCCTGACGGATGACCGGAAGCGTCAGGAAAGGGCCATCAGTGATATGGACCGCGTCGATGGATGGAGTTATGACAGTAAAATCAAACAGATTCTCACCCCATTGAATCTGATACACCTTGACCGGAAAATGAAGGAACTTTCCGGCGGAGAGGTGAAACGGGTGGCACTGGCATCGCTTCTTCTCAGGGATGCTGATTTTCTGATTCTCGATGAACCCACTAATCATCTTGACATAGAGGCCATAGAATTTCTGGAAGAATATTTGAAAAAATCCAGATGCACCCTCTTTATGGTGACTCACGACAGGTATTTTCTCGACAGGATATGCAATGTCATCTTCGAACTGGACGGCGGCCGTCTTTTCGTTTATAAAGGGAATTACGAATACTATCTTGAAAAGAGGGAGGAACGTATAGCCAATTTTACGGCTGAAACAGACAAGGCCCGGAATCTGCTTCGTCGTGAACTGGAATGGATTCACGCCACTCCGTGTGCCCGCAGCGGTAAGGCCAAGTATCGTATCAACGCATTCCACGACCTTCAGGAGAGGGCTTCCGGGAGAATCGAAGAAAAGAATATAAAAATGGAATTCGGCAGTTCACGTCTCGGAAAGAAGGTCATCAATTGTTCTCACGTGACTCTTCACTACGGGAATCAGTGTATGCTGAAAGATTTCACCTATAATTTCGCGCGATTTGAAAAGCTTGGAATCGTCGGGACCAATGGAGTCGGCAAGAGTACTTTCCTCAATATGCTTACAGGTGCTGTGCAGCCCGATTCGGGTGTCATAGACGTGGGAGAGACCATAAAATTCGGATACTACCATCAGGCCGGACTTTCTTTCAGGGAAGACCAGAGGGTTTTCGACATAGTTCACGACATAGCCGAGACTGTCACTATGGCCAACGGTGACCGTATTCCTGTCAACACTTTTCTCAATCATTTCCTGTTCCCGCCTTCTATGCAGTTCGTAAAGGTGGGGAGTCTCAGCGGTGGGGAACGCCGACGTCTCTATCTTCTGACAGTCCTGATGCGAAGTCCGAATTTCCTGATTCTCGACGAGCCGACCAATGACCTCGATATCCTCACGATGAACATTCTCGAGGAATATCTCAAGGAGTTCCACGGATGCCTGCTCATAGTTTCCCACGACCGTTATTTTCTGGACAAACTGGCTGACCATATCTTCATTTTCGAGGGTGACGGCAAGGTGAAGGACTATATCGGAAAATGCAGCGAATGGCGCTCGTACATCCACGACCTGCGTTCCCGGGGAAATGGGGACGGCCATATTGCCTCCGGCAATAAGAAAAACTACGTTCCCTCCTCCGAAGAACTTTCTTCCCCGAAAAAGAAAAAATACAGCTGGAAGGAGCAGCGCGAGATGGAAAGGCTGGAAGTGAAGATGGAGGCTCTTAACGCCGAGAAGGCTGAACTGGAAGAAGCTCTGTCCTCGGGCTCATTGTCATCTGATAAAATCACCGAAGTCTCCCTCCGCTATGCGCTTCTTAAAGATGAGTTGGACGAGATGGAGATGAGGTATCTGGAACTGCTTTAGCAGCCTCGCGTTAAAAAGAAGGATGGCCATCGAATGGTGTTGAGCGTCATCGGACTGATTTATGGAATATTTCGTGGTAATCGAATTGGATTTCTTGTCAGTAAGGATTATTTTTGCGTAGTTTAATTAAGGATTATGGATATACAACTCAAGCAGGGCTGCAAGTATGCCCTTCTCGTTCCGACAAGTATGGGGCTGCGCATTACTCCCGAAGCCGGTCAGCCTGTTCATTCCAGTAGCATTTTTCATCTTCAGGCTACAAGTGCCGAGACCAATGTTGCCAGCATAGTGTCATATCTCGGACTTCCCGTAAAGGTTCTCACTACCTTCGTGGAGGGAAGTCCTTTCGCATCTTTCATAAAAAGCAATCTCCGTTCCCGCGGGATGGATTTCGAAGGACCCGATGTGTCTCAGGGTGGTCCCTGGGGGTATCGTCACCAGATTAACGTCGCTGACAGCGGTTACGGCTCCCGCGGCCCACGTGTGTGGAACGACCGGGCCGGTGAGGTGGGCAGGACACTGAATGTCAAGGATTTCGATTTGGACAGGATTTTCGGTCAGGAGGGGGTTCAAATCGTGCACTTGAGCGGACTTATCGCCGCTCTGAGTCCTGACACTACACGCTTCTGTCTGGAAATCGCCCGTGCCGCCAGAAAGTACGGTACGAAAATCAGTTTTGACCTGAACTACAGGGCTTCGTTCTGGAAGGGTCGTGAAAAGGAACTCCACAGTATGTTCTCCGAGATATGTTCTATCGCCGACATCCTCATCGGAAACGAAGAGGACTTCCAGCTTTGTCTTGATATCAAGGGTCCCGAAGCCGGAGGGAGGGATATCGCCTCGAAGACGGAAGGCTTCAGGGGGATGATAAACCGCGTCAAGGCCCTTTATCCCAATGCGCAGGTTTATGCCACTACACTCCGTCAGGTCAATAGTGCGAACAGCCATTACTGGGGAGCCATAATGTTGGCAGGAGACAGATGGGAATCGGTTCCTCCGAGAGAGATTCACGTTCTTGACCGCATAGGCGGAGGTGACGGTTTCGTGGGCGGTATGCTTTATGCCATCCTCAGGGGATGGGAACCTGAAAAATGGATTCAGTTCGGGTGGGCCAGCGGTGCATTGGCCACCACATTCCTGACGGACTATGCACAGCCGGCTGATGAGGAGCAGATATGGAGCATCTGGGAGGGAAATGCAAGAGTGAAGAGATAATTATTGTCAGAACGGTGAAATGATTTTATTCGAACGGGGGTCCCGAACAGACAGAATAACACCGGAGGAGACCCGGCAGATACTATATAGCGTATTGGACGGACTCGGTCCCAAAGGGAAAGTTATGGCCATTCCTCCGGATTTTACACGCTTCAATTCCTATGCCGGTCCCATTTCGGAAATGGTATATGATTATTACGGAGAGGCCTTGACCGACATAATGCCCGCGTTGGGCACCCATTCCCCGATGACGGATGAACAAATCGCTGCTATGTTCGGGCATATCCCCTCCGACAGGTTTCGCGTTCACGACTGGAGAAATGACATACAGACCATAGGTACTGTTCCTTCCGGCTATGTAAATGAAGTTTCCGAAGGAAAACTTGATTACGAAATGAAGGTTCAGGTGAACAAGATGCTTATGGATCCCTCGTTCGAGCTGATTCTTTCCATAGGGCAGGTCGTTCCTCACGAGGTCATAGGGATGGCGAATTATACCAAGAACATTTTCGTGGGAGTCGGAGGCTCCGACTTTATCAACAAGAGCCATTTCATAGGCGCGACTTATGGAATGGAGAGGATAATGGGCAGAGCCAAGAGTCCCGTAAGGGATGTATTTGAATATGCGAAGGTTCATTTCCTGAAAGATATCCCCATCATCTATGTGCTTACTGTCAGGGATAAGGATGCCGCTACCGGAGAGATGGTTACGCGCGGACTTTTCATCGGGGACGATTTTGAATGCTTCGCCAGGGCTGCCGCCCTTTCGCTGGAGGTGAACTTCATAATGGTGGAAAAACCTATAAGGAAGTGCATCGTTTATCTTGACCCGGAAGAGTTCAAGAGCACCTGGCTTGGGAATAAGAGCATTTACCGTACCAGAATGGCTCTCGCCGACGATGCTGAACTGATAATTCTGGCACCGGCTCTCAAGGAATTCGGGGAGGATACCGCCATCGACGCACTGATACGGAAATATGGGTACAGAGGCACTCCATATACCCTCGAACGTACCGCTGCCAATGAAGAATTGCAGAATAATCTCGGTGCTTCGGCACACTTGATTCACGGCTCGTCGGAGGGGAGATTCAGAATAATTTATTGTCCCGGTGAGGAAATGGGCAGAGATGAAATGGAGGGAGTGGGATATGAGTATTGCCCTTACGGTGAAATGGTGAAGCACTATTCTCCTGGTATGCTCAGGGACGGATGGAACGTTATGCCTGACGGTGAGGAACTTTATTATATCTCCAACCCTGCCCTTGGCCTGTGGGCGCACACGGATAGATTCAAATGAAAATAGTAATTGACGATAAGATACCTTTCATCCGCGGGGTCTTCGAACCTTATGCGGAAGTGGTGTATCTGCCCGGGAAGGAGACGACTCCGGAGGCGGTGCGGGATGCTGACGCATTGATAACACGTACGCGCACCGTTTGCGATGAAAAACTTCTCAGGGGTTCGGCGGTCAGGCTTATCGCTACCGCCACGATAGGTTATGACCACATAGACACTGTCTGGTGTCAGGAAAACGGAATTATCTGGAAGAACGCACCGGGGTGTAATTCCGCCTCCGTCTGCCAGTGGGTTTCATCCGTTCTGGTAAGCCTTTGCCGCAGGCATAAGCTCAGATTCCGCGACCTTACCCTCGGAGTGGTCGGGGTCGGAAATGTGGGGAGCAAGGTGGCTTCAATGGCTGAAATCCTTGGGTTCAAAGTACTCCGTTGCGATCCTCCCAGAGCGAGGTGCGAAGGCGGGGAGGATTTCGTGACACTTGATGAAATCGTCGCGGAGTCGGATATCGTGACACTTCACGTCCCTCTCTATGGAACAGGAGAGGATGCTACCTGGCATCTCTTTGATAAAGAACGTATTGCGCAGATGCGCAATACTCAGATACTTATAAATTCCTCACGCGGTCCCGTGGTGGATGGAGGGGCGTTGAAGGAAGCATTGAAAGCGCACAGGCTCCGTGCGGCTGTCCTTGATGTCTGGGAGGGAGAACCTCAGCTTGACAGGGAATTGATACCGCTGCTGGATATCACCACCCCGCATATAGCAGGTTACAGTGCCGATGGCAAGGCGAACGGTACCGCGGCTGCTGTCCGAACGGTGGCCAGGGAACTCGGGATAGAGGCCCTGAAGGACTGGACCGCGTCGGGAGTGCCTGCCCCGGCCAGACAGCTGTCATTCGAACTTGATGCCTTCGGCAAGGATATAGAAACGCTTCTCAGTGAAGCTCTCATATATGCATACGACGTGGAGGAGGATTCCCGAGCACTGAGAAATGCTCCCGAACTTTTCGAGAAGCTTCGTGGAGATTATCCGGTTCGTCGCGAGGCTCCCGCCTTCACGCTGACTTTGAAAAACGGTACGGATGAAATGGCTTGTGCACTTAAGGAATTAGGATTCATTAAATAACATCATATTATGCAGAAATCAGACATAGGACTTATCGGGTTGGCCGTTATGGGTGAAAACCTGGTCTTGAATATGGAAAGCAAGGGCTTTACCGTCAGTGTATTCAATCGTACCGTTGAGAAGGTGGACAAGTTTATCTCCGGTCGCGGGAAGGGGAAAAATATCTATGGCGCCCATTCGCTTGAAGACTTTATCTCATCATTGAAGTCTCCACGTAAAGTGTTCCTTATGGTAAAGGCAGGTCAGGCTGTGGATGATTTTATAGAAAAACTTAT
>JAGHUZ010000316.1 GCA_018064575.1 Candidatus Minthomonas equi | reverse complement strand
TGAGCAGGCTCTCGAACAGATTCGTGAAAGTGCCTGGCAAGACCTTCAGAATGAACTTTACGTTATTCCCTTGTTCCGTAAGGCTGGAATCAATGTGGGGGATGAGGAACTTACGGCCATTACATCCGGTACTTCCCTTTCTCCTATGATTACCCGTGACCCCGCATTCTGTGATGCATCAGGTCAGTTTAACAGGGAACAGTTCAACGCATTCCTCTCCTCTGTATCAAGTGATGCATCGGGAAGCCTGGGTATTTATTGGAACTTTTTGGTTAAGAATATCCGCACACAGCAGTATTTTGCGAAATATTCTTCACTCTTAAGTCATAGCAATATCCTTAATCCTGTCGAACTGCGCCGTGAGGTCGCTGAGAACAACATCTCATCTGACGTGGACTTCGTTATGGTTCCTATGCCTTTCGGAGTGGACTCCACCATTACGGTCAGTGATGCTGAGATTCAGGAATATTACAAGAAACACATTGATGAATACCAGCAGGGTGATTCCCGTGACATCGAGTTCGTAGCGTTTGAATCGGTTCCTTCCGAGAAAGACGTTGAGGACGCTCAGAATGCCATTGAGAAGCTCTTCGAAGAATTCTCCAGTACGGATAACCTCAAGCTTTTCCTCTCCCGTAATTCAGAAACACCGCTGTCGGATTATTATTACAAGCAGGGAGAAATGGCCGGTGAATACCCGGAGGTGGATGAATTTGCCTTTTCCGCAAATCCTACGGTTCTTCCCATTTTCAAGAAAGATGATAAATTTACCGCGGCTCGTGTCAATGATGTCAAGATGATGTCGGATTCGGCTTTTGTAATGCATATTCTCCTTTCTCAGGAAAATTCCGATAAGGCTGACAGTCTTCTCAAGGAAGCCGCCAAGTCGGATTTCTCAAAACTCGCCGAAACTTGGTCCATTGACCAGAATCCTAACGTAGAGCATCCAGGTGATATCGGCTGGATGACTCAGAATATGATGATTCCGGGGCTGGAAAAAGTCTTGACTATGGCAGCCGGAGAACTTTCGCTGATGACCACCCAGTACGGTACACACATTGTCAAGGTTACCCAGCGCACCACTCCCTTGAAGAAGGTTCAGATAGCTCTCCTTACCAAGACTGCCAGTGTGTCCAATGAAACTGTAAAGACATATTATGCCAAGGCCAATGACCTCGCTTCCAGATGTGAAGGGAAAATCGCCAATTTCGACAGAATCGTGTCAGAGGAAAATCTTCCGGTCGTTCCCGTCAGCAATGTACTGGAATCAGCAAGGAGACTTTCGAAATATGATAACGTCCGCGAGGTAACCCGTTGGATATATGATGCCAAGGTCGGCGACGTATCCAATATTCTTACCGTAGATAACAGACTGTTCTTCGTAGTGGCGCTTAAAAATGTAAACAAGGCCGGCAATATTCCTGTCAGCAAAGTGGCTTCTACTATCCAGTTCACCTTGAGTTCGGAAAAGAAAGTCGCCAGACTGGCTTCCGAAGTTTCTGAAAAAATCAAAGGTCTGACCGATATGAATGCCATCGCAGAAAAACTTGAAGTAAGCTTAAGTCACGAAAACAGCGTATCTTTCGGCTCCATCGTTTCCCAGTCATTCGAACCGAAAGTGGTCGGAGCCATCGCTTCAGCTGAGGAAGGAAAAATCTCAGGACCGGTGGAAGGTGCGACAGGTGTTTATGTATTCTGTGTGAACAAGCGCGACAACGGTTCATTCTACACAGAAGAGGATGCTAATCAGAAAGCCAAACAGCTTTTCGGATATCAGCTTAATTCCCTTTCTTCGATATTCCAGAAGCAGGCGGACGTGAAGGATAACCGCGCGAGATTCTACTAGCAGCAGATTCTTCGCAGTGAGAAATAAAAGAGACCGGCCTTTCTGGAGCCGGTCTCTTTTGGTACAGACGCGAATCATTCGCGTCTGTACGAATTATCCCAGGGGTGTTATACCGCTACAGGTGCCTTGATGGGCGGATATGGGTCATATCCTTCGAGGGTGAAGTCCTCGTAATCGAAATCGAATACACTCTTGACCTCGGGGTTCAGTTTCATTAGCGGCAATGCCCGAGGGGTGCGCGAGAGCTGTTCGTGTACCTGGTCGAAGTGATTGTTATAGATGTGGACATCCCCGAAAGTGTGGACAAAATCACCTAAGGTATAAGCGCATTCCTGTGCTATCATCATCGTCAGAAGGGCATAGGAGGCGATATTGAAAGGAACACCAAGGAATACGTCCGCACTGCGCTGATATAACTGGCAGGAAAGGCGCCCTTCAGCCACATAAAACTGGAACAGTGAATGACAGGGCGGGAGAGCCATCATATCCACCTCGGCAGGATTCCAGGCTGACACGATGTGGCGGCGGCTGTCAGGATTCTTCTTGAGAGCTTCGATGACATTTTTCAGCTGGTCAATGGATTTCCCGTCAGGGCCGGGCCACGAACGCCACTGATGGCCGTAAACGGGACCGAGGTCCCCGTTATCATCAGCCCATTCGTCCCAAATGGAAACATTGTGGTCGTGCAGGTATTTGATATTGGTATCTCCTTTTATGAACCAGAGAAGCTCGTAAATTATGGAACGCAGATGGACTTTCTTGGTAGTCAGAAGGGGAAACCCCTGATTCAGGTCAAATCTCATTTGATATCCGAAGACTGACCTTGTTCCCGTTCCTGTCCTGTCAGACTTGTCTGTTCCGTTATCCAGGATATGTTGCAACAATTGTAAATACTGTTTCATATACGGCAAAGATATACAAAATATTTTCTCTAATTTTGCATAACTCAATCTATTTGAAAAATGAAGGAAGAAAAAAATCCTACAGAAACTCCGTTGATGAGGCAGTATTATCAGCTTAAATCGACTTATCCTGAAACTGTCCTTCTTATGCGGGTCGGGGATTTTTATGAAGCGTACGGAGAAGATGCCGTTACTGCCAGCCGTGTATTGGGATTGGTTCAGACCAAGCGTTCCAATGGCGCCGCCGCCAATACCGCTATGGCCGGATTTCCTCATCACGCCATCGACAATTATCTTCCGCGTCTGGTCAGAGCCGGATATAAAGTGGCAGTCTGCGACCAGCTGGAGGACCCGAAACTGACGAAAAAAATAGTCAAAAGAGGTGTTACGGAGTTGGTTACTCCGGGTGTCGCATATACCGAGCAGCTTCTTCCGCAGAAAGAAAACAATTATCTCGCATCCCTTTCATTTTTCAGAGACAAGGCCGGCGTAGCTTTTCTGGATATTTCCACCGGAGCATTCAAAATGGCAGAAGGCTCTCTTGACTATATCGAACTCCTCCTGAATGATTTTTCTCCGAAGGAAGCGCTGATACAGAAAGAATATGAGGAGGGTTTCCGCAAGCGTTTTCTTTCCCCCTCTTCCAATATCTGCATTTCTACGATGGATGAATGGGCCTTTGTCTTCGAATCTTCCTACAGAAAACTCTGCAAGCATTTCGGGATAGAGTCTCTGAAGGGATTCGGGGTGGAGACTATGCAGTTGGGAATAACCGCAGCGGGGGCAGTACTTTTTTATCTGGAATCAAATCGCCAGAATTCATCGGAAATCAATCCCACCAAGGGACTTTCGCAGATTTGCTCTCTGTCCAGAATCGATGAGAACAAGTTCGTGTGGCTGGATAAGTTCACACTCCGTAATCTTGAAATCATATCTCCTACCTCTCCGGACGGCGTGTCATTATTGCAGGTTCTCGATAAATGTTCGAGCCCTATGGGCTCCCGTATGCTGCGAACCTGGTTCACGATGCCATCCAAGGAACTCAAAGAGATTAAGAACAGGCTGGAATGCGTTGGTGTTTTTGTCAAAGATGAGCTGCTTCGGAATGACCTGGCCCGTGACATTGCCGAGATTGGGGACATCGAGCGCATAGTGTCGAGAGCCGCAGCCGGGAGAATAAACCCCAGGGAAGTGCTGCCGCTTCGCAGGGGATTGCAAAGATTTGTTCCGGTAAGACGGAAACTCGCAAAGGTCAAGGATGGCGATTCCCTGAAGAAATTGGCGGAATCGATGGAGGATTGCGGAATGCTTCTCGCTCTGCTGAAGGAAAAACTTTCTGCAGAACCTGCGGCGCAGATAGGTAAGGGTGAGGTAATCGCCAGAGGTGTGAGCGCCGAACTGGATGAATGCAGAGATATCGCCCTCCACGGCAAGGATATCCTTATGTCGATACAGCAGCGGGAAATGGAACGCACCGGCATATCTTCGCTCAAGGTCAGTTACAATAATGTTTTCGGGTATTACCTGGAAGTCCGGAATGTTCATAAGGACAAAGTTCCGGCGGAGTGGGTGCGGAAGCAGACGCTTGTCAATGCCGAAAGGTACATCACCCCCGAACTCAAGGATTACGAAGAAAATATTCTCGGAGCGGAGGAGCGGATATATGCTCTGGAAAGCGCCATTTTCAATGAAATGGTAATGGATATCCAGAAATTTATCCCATCCATCCAGCGGAATGCCACCGCGATAGCCAGGGCGGACTGCCTTCTTTGTCTGGCAAATGACGCTGTCGAATATGGTTACTGTTGTCCGGAAATGGATGATTCGGACATAATCGACATTCAGCAGGGACGTCACCCCGTAATCGAAAGAATGATGCCGGAAGGGGAGCGATATGTGGCCAATGACGTTCTTCTCGACAGCCGGAAACAGCAAATTATCATTCTTACGGGTCCGAACATGGCCGGTAAATCAGCACTTCTGAGGCAGACTGCCCTTATAGTCCTGATGGCTCAATGCGGTTCCTTTGTCCCTGCCAAAGCTGCCAGGATAGGTTATGTGGACAAGATATTCACCAGAGTAGGAGCCTCTGACAATATTTCAAGGGGAGAATCCACCTTTATGGTGGAGATGCTGGAGTCTTCCACGATTCTGCATAATATGACTGCGCGCTCACTCATCCTTCTTGATGAAATCGGACGTGGGACGAGCACCTTTGACGGAATGTCCATAGCCTGGTCTATCGTGGAATACATTCACGAATACGGACAGGGAGCCAGAACTCTGTTTGCCACCCATTATCACGAATTGAATGAATTGGAATCCAAATATAAAAGGATTCATAATTACCATATCTCCGTCAAGGAAATAGACGGAAAGGTTCTTTTCCTGAGAAAACTCTGTCCCGGCGGAGTGGCGCACAGCTTCGGCATACACGTCGCCCGTCTTGCGGGAATGCCGCCCCAAGTGGTTTCTTCTGCCGAGAAAATTCTTAAGAAACTTGAAAACGGAGCATCTGTTCCGGATTCGGAAATCCGTTCTCTCCGCCAGAGGAAAAAGTACTATCGCGATACTACGGAGGCTGTTCAGCTTTCGATTTTCCAAGTCGATGACCCCCTTCTGGAAAGTATCAGGGATACACTCAGTTCCATAGACCTGAGTCATATGACTCCGATGGATGCTTTCGATACATTGAGAGAACTGAAGAAAAAAGTGGGACTGAAGAGATAAATGAATTCCATATTGTGATGAAAGATTACGTGAGGAGGGTACGCATCGTATCCAAAATTTTTGCAGAAAGTGCCGTTATGGCGCTTGTTTCCATAAAAAATGACAAATTCAGGACTTTCCTGTCGCTTCTAGGAGTTTCCATAGGAATATTCTCCATCGTCGCTGTTTTCTGCGCGGTAGGTGCGCTTAAATCAAATATCGATGAAGGATTGAGTGCCTTTGGCAGTGATGTCGTTTACATCGACACTTGGCCGTTTTCCGCTGATGATGAAGAGGATTTCAAATGGTGGGAGTACCGTCTGAGACCTGATATCAATGAGATTGAATACAATTTCATTAGGAAATATTCCCGGACAGCTCAGACAGTTTCTTATTTTTCAACCGCTTACGCATTGGCCAAATACGGAGGGAATTCATTTTCGAACGGATACGTGGTGTCCTGTTCGTCAGGGTTTGACGTTTTGAGCAATGTTTCGGTTGAATACGGCAGATACTTTTCTTCTTCTGAAATCGTCGGAGGGGCAAATGTGGCAGTCATCGGTTCCGAGGTGGCCGCTTCATTGTTCGGAGATGTTGATTCCGCCGTAGGGAAGATTATTAAAATAAAGGGGGTGGATACAGCAGTTATAGGCGTAATCAAGAAAGAAGGGTCGAGCATCGTAAGTCTTTTCCAGAAGGATGTAGCTGTTCTGGTTCCTCTCAATTTCGGGAAATCGATGTTTGGAGCAGGTAAAAGCGGCTCGATACTGGCTTCTCCGAAAGACAATGTCACAAGTGAAGAATTTCAGGGGGAATTGAGACAATTGATGAGAGCCCAAAGGAGGCTCAAACCATCCCAGAAGGATAATTTTGCCATTAATACGATGACCTTCCTCATCGATGCCATTGATGCGATAACCGGAATTGTCGAACGGGTGGGATGGATAGTGGCGTGCTTCTCACTTCTGATAGGTGGATTCGGAATAGCCAATATAATGTTTGTCTCAGTTAAGGAAAGGACTTCCCAAATAGGCATCCAAAAGGCATTGGGGGCACCTGATTATGTTATTCTGACACAATTTCTGGTCGAGGCGTCAGTACTTTCCCTCTCCGGGGGCCTGATGGGGATTATGACTGTATGGCTGATTTGCCAGTTCGTCCATCCGGATGGATTTGCTTTCAGCCTCGCTCTCAGCGATGCCGTCAGGGGACTGACCATATCGTTAGTCATAGGAATTCTCTCGGGATTCCTTCCTGCCAGAAGTGCGGCAAGACTGAATCCCGTCGAATCCATCAGCCAGACAGTATAACGACCAGCCGGGAACAGATGTTCGAATGCTTGAAATCTCCGTCAGTCGTTATTCGGGCAGGTGCTGCTGAGGAACAGTTCGTCCATCTGAACTTGATCGATGCGTGAAGGAGCATCCAGCATTACATCGCGGCCCTGATTGTTCTTGGGGAAAGCGATGTAGTCGCGTATGGTCTCCTGTCCGGCGAACAGAGCGCAGAAACGGTCGAAGCAGAAGGCAATTCCTCCGTGCGGGGGTGCGCCATACTGGAATGCATTAATCATAAATCCGAAGCGGTAATCCGCATCTTCAGGAGTAAACCCGAGTACTTCGAACATCCTCTTCTGTATTTCGGCATCGTGGATTCTGATGGAACCGCCACCGACTTCCGTACCGTTGAGGACGAAGTCATAGGCATTGGCATTTACCTTCTCAAGGTCTTCCTTTCTGTCGCTGTAAAATTCCTTGAGCTGTTCCGGTTTGGGAGCTGTGAACGGGTGGTGCATCGCATAGAAGCGTCCGGTCTCATCATCCCACTCAAGGAGGGGGAAATCGACCACCCAGAGGGGAGCATATACACTGGAGTCACGCAGACCCAAACGGTTTCCCATTTCAAGCCGAAGGGCTCCGAGTGCGGTCTGAGTTTTCTTTTTGCCTCCGGCAAGAATCAGAACCAAATCACCCTTTTGTGCTCCGCAGGCCTGAGCGATGGCCTTGAGGTCTTCCGGGGTGTAGAATTTATCCACGGATGACTTGAAAGAGCCGTCGTCATTGACGCGGAGGTAAACAAGCCCCTTGGCTCCGATTTGAGGCCTCTTGACCCATTCTGTCAGTTCATCGACCTGTTTTCTGGTGTAGGCCGCACCACCGGAAACGGAAATGCCGCCTATGTATTCGACGGAATCGAACACGCTGAAATCGTGTCCCTTAACCAGGGATGTGATTTCGTGCAGGCGCATATCATAACGGATGTCCGGTTTGTCGGAACCGTAGGAGTCCATCGCTTCGGAATACGGCATTCTGGGGAAAGGCTCGTTGAACTCTTTTCCGAGGACATTTCTGAAAAGTGTTTTGATGAGTCCTTCGAACACTTCGAGAACGTCATCCCTTTCCACGAAGGACATCTCGCAGTCCACCTGTGTGAATTCAGGCTGACGGTCCGCACGCAAGTCTTCGTCGCGGAAGCAGCGGACTATCTGGAAATAGCGGTCATAGCCGGCTACCATTAGAAGCTGTTTCTGCTGCTGTGGACTCTGAGGAAGTGCATAAAACTGGCCGGGATTCATTCTGGAGGGCACGACGAAGTCGCGGGCACCTTCAGGTGTGGACTTGATTAGGTATGGAGTCTCGATTTCCATAAAATTTTGGGAATCGAGATAATTTCTTATTTCGTGAGCCATTCTGTGGCGCAGCTCGAGCGCTTTTTTCAAAGGATTCCTGCGCAGGTCGAGATAGCGGTATTTTGCCCTGAGTTCTTCACCTCCGTCAGATACGTCCTCGATAGTGAAGGGAGGAACTTCTGCAGGATTGAGGACATTCAATTTCTCGAGAACGACCTCGATGTCTCCGGTTTCAATTTTGGAGTTTTTTGATTGGCGTTCCTTGACAGTTCCCGTAACCTGGATAACGTATTCGCGTCCGAGTTTGGATACACTCTCGTTCAGCGTCTCATTTTCAGTCACGATTTGCGTGATACCGTATCTGTCGCGGAGGTCGATGAAACTCATCCCTCCCATTTTTCTGATTCTCTGCACCCAGCCGGCCAGAGTGACCTGCTTTCCTGCATCGGTCAGGCGGAGTTCTCCGCAAGTATTAGTTCTGTACATATATCATTAGATTTTTCGTTTCTACGGCTCGGACTGCAAAAGTAAATATTTTGCTTGGCAAATGATGCTAATTTTTGTTTACTTTTGCCATATGTACGTAAGACCTAAAAAGAATCTCGGCCAGCATTTTCTTCACGAAGAGGGAATCGCCGCATCGATAGTGGAAAGTCTTGGGGAGGGAAACCTCTCCGAAAGCGGAAAGATGGATGTCCTGGAGGTGGGACCGGGGACCGGGGTGCTGACCAAGTACCTGCTCAGGAGAGATGACGTGGCACTCAAACTCGTGGAACTCGATTCCGAGTCGGTGCAGTACCTGTGGCTGAACTATCCTCAGGTCCGGAATGTTCTTTACGAAGAGGATTTCCTTAAAATGAAACTGGAAAAATTCTTTGACAGGGACTTCCGCATAATCGGGAATTTTCCATACAACATCTCATCGCAGATTTTTTTCAAAGTACTGGATTACCGTGAACAGATTCCCGAAGTGGTGGGTATGGTTCAGAAGGAAGTGGCCGACAGAATATCCTCCGCACCGGGGAACAAAGCTTTCGGCATACTGTCAGTTCTGCTTCAGGCGTGGTATGACATAGAATATCTCTTTACAGTGGAGCCGTGGGCATTCACCCCTCCCCCAAAAGTCCGTTCAGCCGTCATACGCCTGCGGCGCAATAACCGTATCTCTCTCGGATGCGACGAGACTCTTTTCAAAAACATCGTGAAAACCACCTTCAACCAGCGCCGCAAAACCATACGGAACTCCATCAAGCCTCTTATCGGAGATAAACCGCTGCCCGATACCCCCCTTTGGGCCAAAAGACCCGAACAGCTGGGCGTGGAGGAATTTGTGGAACTGACAGGACTCCTTTCGTAAAACTGACATTAATGATAGTTTTTTTGTCGGTGTGAAGTTTCGATCTTTGCACCGAGATGCTGACGGTGTTTTTATATTGTGTTTTAGGTGTTTTTACGCAGCAGCCTGACACTCTCGAAGGCGCAGTGGTACACGCATCCTTCAAGGGGGACACCGTCAATATCCAGACTGTGACATCTAACAGAATGCTCAGAAGCAAAGTCTCATCTGCAAAGGATGTGACCGCTCTTATTCCCAATTTCTATCAGCCGGATTACGGATCCCATACCACTTCCAGCATATATATCAGAGGCTTCGGTTCCAGAATGGACCAGCCTGCTGCAGGGATGTATATCGATGGCATCCCGATAATGAACAAGAGTCTTTATGACTTCGAGTTCGATGGTATAAGGAACGTGAGTCTCCTCAGGGGCCCTCAGGGAACGTTGTACGGGCGCAATACCAGTTCCGGGGTGATGTTGGTGCGCACGATGTCAGCCTCTGAAATGGCCGGGATGAGGGCTTCCCTCGAATATTCCCCTGTATCAGCATTCAAGGGAAGTGTAAGCGGTGGGGGAAAAATGGGTGGGAAAATGTTGTGGGGCGTTTCCGCATTCGGCAGATACTATGACGGTGACTTCCGTTTTCCTGATGGCTCGAAAGCGGACTGGAGCAGCAGTTGGGGAGGACGGTTCAGACTCGAATGGACTCCTTCGGCCAGTCTCCATCTTGAAAACATCTTCAGTGTCGGCTATGTGAATGAGGGAGGATATGCATATCGTCAGATGGATGAGTCCACGGGAGAACTTCTCCCCCTTTCTTACAATGACCCGTCCGGATACCGCAGAATCAGTATAATGGACGGACTCAAGGCTGACTGGATGATGCAGCGTACAAGGTGGTCGGTGAATATCTCCTGGCAGTATCTCAACGATGATATGATACTGGACAATGACTTTACCGAGGAATCCCTTTTCACTATGGGGCAGAAGCAGAACGAACATTCTGTCACTGCGGAGATTATGGTAAAGAAGAGGAATGAAAAAAGCTGCTGGCATCCTCTGACCGGAGCATTTCTTTTCGGGAAATTCCTTTCACTGGATGCGCCTGTCCTTTTCAAGCGTGACGGCATAGAACGACTGATATTGGACAATGCGAATAGAGGCATCCGGTCTGTCTTTCCCGATGCATATCTCGATATCAGGGAAAACGAATTCGTCATCGGAAATTATTTCCGCATCCCGACTTGCGGAGCCGCATTGTTTCATAACTCAGTCTGGAAAGTGGGGAACTGGACGTTTGATGCCGGAGTCAGATTTGATACCGAATACGCATCTATGGATTATGATTCCTCATCTTCGCTGAATTATCTTTTCAGTCTGAGCAGAAAGGGATGGACTCCGGTATCAAGCCGTTTCAACGGAACACAGACACAGTCATTTTTCGAAGTATTGCCCTCTTTCGGGGTGACGCATTCGTTTCCCGGCGGCTCGGTTTACGCTTCTGTCAAGAAAGGATACAAGGCAGGAGGATACAATACCCAGATATTCTCGGACATCC
>JAGHUZ010000205.1 GCA_018064575.1 Candidatus Minthomonas equi | reverse complement strand
CTTTTACCTTTGCTTCAATATCTGCCATAGCATTTAGTTTAATAAAAATTTAACAATATTCCGGCACTTGTCCGTTACAAGCTGCAAATAAAAGCATTATTTTTTGAAATTGAAAACATTTGATAAAAAAGAATTCTTTTGATTTTTATACTATATTTGCATTCACTTATCGGATATTCATTATGAAGGCTCTTTCCTATTTTTTGTCACTGACAGTGCTTATTTCATTCTGTTTCAACTCCTATGCAGGAGAGAAGGCAGATTCCCTGAGTATGAAAGTATACTTCAGAAAAAATGCCACTGCCATCGATTCCGGATACAAAGATAATAGGATACTCATCGACAGGTTCATTTCTGAAATCAAAGAAAAAATTTCAGACCCTGAGTGCCGCATAGACAATATATACATCCGTTCGGGCGCGTCCCCCGAAGGCACCTTCGACCATAACAACTATCTCAGTCGCCAGCGTGGTCAGAATCTCAGGGCCTTACTGCAGAACGCTCTCTGCCTCCCACGTGACAAGTTTATCATAGATGCCGTCGGTGAAGACTGGGCTTCATTGAAGGAAATAATAGAAAAAAGGGATGTTCCGGACAAACAGGCCATCCTTTATATTCTGAACCGCTATAAGGATTATATCAACAGTCGCCCTACTTCTGTAATAGGGGGGCCTAAAAAAGAACTTATGGATCTCAACGGAGGCCAGAACTGGTATTGGCTTCTATGGAACGTTTTTCCCGATTTAAGAAGCGCAGGCAATGACATCGTCTGCAGATTCACCCATACAGAAGCCAACACTCCGGACACGAAAGGCAAGGACACCTTAGTCGTCATCCATAAATACGTCATCTCCATAGATACCCTGATGACACCGGCGGCCAAAAATGTCAAACTGGATATCGCGGTCGGGGAAGGCTCGGACCAAAAAGACTCCGTCCAAGTCATCTACGGAGACCCCCTCCTCGATGCATCCTTCGCACCGAAAGTGGAGATTAATATGCCGGAAGGGAAAAAAGCCAGTGTGGAAGTGGATAACAAAGTGATTATTCCTAAAGAGAAATAACATTCTATCAACTATCAAAAAACTTATATATCATGGCTAACAAATACGCAGGTACCCAGACAGAAAAAAATCTGGAAGCGGCTTTCGCCGGTGAATCACAGGCTCGCAACAAATACACTTATTTCGCATCCAAGGCCAAGAAAGAGGGTTTCGAACAGATAGCGGCACTTTTTCTGGAAACAGCCGACAATGAAAAGGAACACGCAAAACTCTGGTTCAAGGAACTGGAAGGAATCGGAAATACTGTCCAGAATCTCGGTGCAGCGGCTGCAGGTGAAAATTTCGAATGGACAGATATGTATGCCGGCTTCGCGGAAACAGCAGAGAAAGAAGGTTTCAAGGAACTCGCTGAGAAATTCCGCGGTGTAGCGGCCATCGAAAAACGTCACGAAGAACGCTACCGTGCCCTTCTCAAAAACATCGAGACTGCACAGGTTTTCGCCAAATCGGAAGTCAAGGTATGGGAATGCCGTAACTGCGGTCACATCGTAGTAGGCACCAACGCTCCCGAGCGCTGCCCTGTCTGCGACCATCCCCAGGCATATTTCGAACTTCACAAAGAAAACTTCTGATATGCTTTTCAAAAAATCCACCTATATAGCCCGCCGCTCGGAACTGAAAAAAAGACTGGGCGGCGGTCTTTGTCTTGTTTTCGGGCACAATGATGCTCCGGCCAATTATCCAGCCAACGGGTATGTCTTCCGTCAGGACAGTTCGTTCCTCTACTATTTCGCCCAGAAGCGTGAAGCATTGGTGGGGGTCATCGACATAGACAATGACCGTGAATATCTTATAGGTGATGATATCGACATAGAAGATGTCATCTGGACCGGATTTGTCCCTTCTGTCCAAGAACTGGCAGAAGAAGCAGGCATAGAACATTCCGCTCCGATGGGTTTTCTCAAGACACTGGTGGACAATGCCGTCAAATCCGGACAAACGATTCACTATCTCCCTCCCTGCCGACACGACCTGATGATTCAGATAGGAGACCTTCTCGGCATTCACCCCCTTGAGGTCCGCAGGAATGCCTCTGTCCCTTTCATCAAGGCTGTAGTGGATATGCGTTCCGTCAAGTCTGACGAAGAAGTGGCTGAAATCGAAAAGGCTATGGACATCGGGTATCAGATGCATACGGCAGTTATGAAGGCCTGCCACCCGGGAATCTCAGAAAAGAGCCTTGCCGGTCTGATGGAAGGAATAGCCTGCTCCTTGGGTGCAAAGGTTTCCTTCAATTCCATCGTCAGTATGCACGGAGAGATTTTCCACGGGAATCCGTCTCTCCGTCCATTGGAGGAAGGCCGCCTTATGCTGTGTGACGCAGGCGCAGAGACCCTTGGAAATTACTGCTCGGACAACACCCGCGTCACTCCCGTCAGCGGTAAGTTCACTACCCGTCAGAAAGAAATATACTCTATCGTCGAAGCCTGCCACGACCTGGTTATCGACACAGTCCATCCCGACAAGAAGTGGATGGATATGCATCTTGACGTATGCCGCCTGATGACAGACCGCTTGAAAGAACTCGGACTGATGAAAGGTGATACCGAAGAAGCCGTTCAGGCTGGAGCCCACGCGATGTTCCTGCAGCATGGCCTTGGCCATATGATGGGAATGGACGTTCACGATATGGAGGGTTTGGGACAGATTTACGTCGGCTTCGACGATGAAGTCCGCCCCTCAGAACAGCTCGGAACCAATTGTCTGCGATGTGGCCGACGCGTCCGCCCCGGATGGGTTCTTACAGATGAGCCGGGCATATATTTCATTCCTGCACTGATTGACAAATGGCGTGCCGAAGGCCTTCACAAGGATTTCATCAATTATGACCTGCTAGAAACCTACAAGGATTTCGGAGGAATACGCCTGGAAGATGACATCCTCATAACCGAAACCGGCTGCCGCGTTCTCGGCAAAAAGATTATCCCCTACCATATCGACGATGTGGAAAATTTCATAGCGCGATGATTACATACTCGGGGCGTAAGATTTCTATTATGGGTATCGTAAATCTTACCCCCGATTCCTTTTCCGCTCCTTCCAGAACAGCATCCACAGGAACTGCACTTCACGATGAAGAAAAATATCTCCCCGACCTGAAGGATGCTCTTTACAGAATCGGCAAACTCCTGTACGACGGTGCAGACATAATCGATATCGGCGCGTGTTCCACCCGTCCCGGCTCCGAACCTGTCTCCTCCGACATAGAATGGAAAAGACTTTCTGCTGTGCTATCTGCTTTCCGCCGGGAGTTCGGGGATATTCCTCTTTCCATCGACACATTCCGCAGTGATATTGCCCGCAGGGCTATGGAAACTGCCGGAAAAATAATCATAAACGATGCCGTCGGCTGTGAACTGGACGAAATGCTGGTCTTGGCAGCAGAAAACGGTCTCCGCTATGTGGCTACTCATAATCCGAAGGCTGTGCGATGTTCTCCGGCAGCACAAAAGGAAGAAACGGTGATGGCGGATGTTCTCCACTATTTTGAAGGATTTGCCGCAAAGGCGGCCAAAGCCGGTCTGTCAGAATGGATACTGGATCCTGGACTGGGATTCGGAAAAAGTGCAGACCAGAATTGGGAACTGCTTTCCCACTGTTCCGAGTTTATGATTTTCGGACGTCCCGTTCTGGTGGGTTATTCACGAAAGAGAATGATTTACGAACCTATAGGACTGACTCTTGAGGATGTAAATGCCGGACTTTCAGGTCAGCATCTCCGTCTTTTTGAGGAGCAGTCCCGTCGGGCATTTCTGCTCGCTCTGGAACAGGGAGTCTCGATTATCCGACTTCACGAAATTCCCTCGGAACTGAAATAATGACCATTCACGACAACTTAGTTTTTACCGGACACAAAAAAAGCCCCGGACATCCGAGGCTTTTGATATCATATGAAGCACCATCTGCTAGAAATGATAGAAGATTCCGATGGTGGCCCCGTTGAACAAATCGAGATTGAATACAGTTGTATCCCCTATGCCACGAACTCCAATGGCCGCAATACGGGTCACGAAACTTAACCTGCTGGTAATATCAAATGAAATACCTGGCTGGAGGGATACTCCCCATATAAAATTCTTGTCGCTTGAACCAAAAGAAAGCATTGCGTCAGTAAAAAACTTGGTACTGTTGACTCTTGCGAATTTCCAACGGAAATAAGGGTCTATGGAAAAAGCAAATGGAGAACCCGAGAGCCGAACTGCTGCA
>JAGHUZ010000308.1 GCA_018064575.1 Candidatus Minthomonas equi | reverse complement strand
CCCACGGAACTTCTCTATAACCACTGGACTCCTACCAACACCACGGCCAAGTATCCGAAACCTTCGAACAGAATTACCCTCAACCACAGTAACGTTCTCGTAGAAAACGGTTCATACGCAAGACTGAAAGACCTCAAGCTCTCTTACACCTTCGACCTCAAGAGCAAGGTGGTGAATATGCTTCAGGTATATGTATGTGCTCAGTATCTCGTTACCATCACCGGTTACTCAGGAGAGGACCCTGAAGTCGATGCATGGGGTGATGATGCTCTTCCCGGCGTAGATAAGAACGGTTATCCTTACAGCAGAACATTCTCTTTAGGCGCTAAGATCAGATTTTAAATAATGAATGAACTATGAAAAAGAATATTTACATATTGCTCGCGGCAGCCGCTTCTCTCTTCTTCGCCGGTTCGTGTAACGAAAGGATCGAAGAGCACCCGAAGGCGGTGGCTACATCCACTTTCTACAACACTCCCTCTGAGGCTGACGCTGCCATTAATGCTGTCATAGCTCAGTTCCGCGGATTGAGGGATATGAACTTCGGCGGATTGATGGAAACATTTTCCGACTATAACTTCGGACGTGCCTCCTGGGCTCCGAACAGTACATATCAGACCCTTGATGCCAAAAACGTTACACGTACCGATGATCAGTGGAACAGGTCTTATTCCACCATCCGTGACGCCAATATCTGTATCGCTCAGCTTCCACAGGCTACCGGTCTTACGCAGCAGCAGATAGACCAGTATGTGGGTGAAGCCAAATTCTTCCGCGCTTTCGCTTATTTCGACCTCGTAAGATTCTGGGACCATGCTCCCTGGCGTGATGAAACCAATATGTCAGACGTTGATGTCGCCTGTACTAATCGCGACGGTCTTTACACCAAAATCAAAGAAGACCTGACGGACGCCATCGCCAAATGTCCTGATACTCCCGCTATGCTCGGAAGACCCGGTAAGAATGCTGCCAGAATGCTGATGGCAGACGTTCTTATGACCTTGAATGATTTCTCAGGTGCTGAAACATACGTTGATGCCATAATCTCATCAGGAAAGCACCAGCTCGAAAGCATCAGCACGATGAGAGACTATGACAAGATTTTCGGATTCCATTCCGGAAGCTCGGAACTGATATTCTCCAGAGTAAGCTGCAAGAGCCCTGCTATAGGATGGACTATGCTCGGTATGTATGCTCATCCCAATATGTTCGTCAATGGTCACGCTATGGAAAACGGGAAAGGATGGTACGCCATCGACTCCGGTACTGATTTGAAATGGTACAAGGAATGGGACGCCAATGATTTCCGTCGTGATTTAAACGTCATCGTAACCCCCAAGGATTTCAATCCCAATGCGGCTGATAAACCTGACAAATTCGATACAGACCCTGCTCTCAATATTCCGATGAATACCATTACGGCCAAATTCTATGACCATACAGCCACCGGTGAAGACGGCTTCGTAGATTATGGGGTTTACCGTTATGCTGAAACTCTAATAATGAAGGCAGAAATTCTCGCTCGCAATAATAAGTTCGCCGATGCTATCGAATACATCAACAAACTTCACAGACGCGCATACGGCAAGCCCATCGATACCCCTGCTCCCGGAATCGATTATGCTGCTCCTGCCAGTTTGGATGAGTTTATGAAGATTCTCCATAAGGAACACGTTTATGAATTCTACGGCGAACACAAGCGCTGGCCGTTCCTCTTAAGACTCGGTAAGGATGTTGCCAAACAGTTTATCAAGGAATACAAGAACCACGATATAACTGATTCATTCTGGCTCTGGAGAATTCCTGAATCAGAATTGATGACCAATAAGGCTCTTACACCCGCTGACCAGAATCCCGGTTACTAGTGGAGTCATAACCTATTGATTTACATTTACTGCCTTGGGCGGGTCTATCTGACTCTCCGACCAAGGCAGTATTATTTACGATTAACATTTATTTCAATGACAAGATTTCTAAACATCAAGACCGGGCTGGTTCTGATACTGATGTCAGTTTTCGCCCTCGCTTCACGCGCTGAGTGCAAACCCGTAATTATCCCCATTCCCGCGCAGATGGATGTCACGGAAGGTGTCTATGTGCCACTTGAAAAGATTACCGTTAACTGTGATGATGCTGCCGCTGCCGGTTGGGTGAAGAATCATCTTCAGGAATGGTATGGAGACAACGCTCCCCAGGTGAAGGGTGGCAAGACTCCTTCAGGAATGAATAATGACGAGGAATATACCCTTGCCATAGACGAAAAGGGTGTCGTTCTCGCTGCCAAAACCATCAAAGGTGTCCGTTGGGGACTTTATTCACTGAGACAGGTCGCTATGGCCAAACGTCATACTCTGACGGTGAATGGGTATATCGTTCCCAAGATGACCGTAAAGGATGCTCCCAAGAGTGAGTTCCGCGGGATGCACATCTGCTGGTTCAAGGAAACCAGAGCCTGGGAAGTGGAACGTCTCATCAGACTGGCCGCTTATTATAAGATGAATTATGCTGTCATCGAGTCCTGGGGTACTTTCAGAAGTGAAAAGGCTCCCTGGTACGGGTGGCCTGATTCGGATATGACCAAGGCTGAAATCGCCCGTCTGAAAGGTATAGCTGATGACCTGGGCATAACCCTGATTCCCCAGCTCAACGTATTCGGACACGCCAGCGGTTCACGCGGTTCAGGTGGAAAGCATGCCATTCTGGATATTTCTCCCGAGTACCAGAGTCTCTTCGAACCCCTCGCGGGCTGGAACTGGTGTCTTACCAATCCTGAATCACGTAAGGTGCTCATTACTCTTCTTGCCGAACTTCACGAAGCCTTCGGAAATCCTCCTTTCATTCATATCGGTGGTGACGAAGCGGCTGAGCCGAGCTGTCCCGAATGCTGCAGCAGACCTTACTCTGAGATTCTTCTTGAACTCCTTAGCGCCATCGACAAGGCTATCAATGAAATGGGTGCACGTCCTATGATGTGGCACGATATGCTTCTCGAACACGGAGACCCGAGGTGGAAAGGTTTCTATGATCACGGTACGAAGGAGACTGCCAAGGCCGCTCTTACCCTTCCCAAGGATATTATCATCTGTGACTGGTATTACGGTGATGAAAAGCCGGCTTATCCTACCCTTTCATATTTCCAGGAACTCGGTTATTCAGTACTTACCTGCCCTTGGATAAATACGGGTATGAGAGGTCAGATTAAATATGCACAGGCTCACGGAATGTACGGCGTTCTGGCTACTCTGTGGAATCACCATTACGGAGACGAACTCGTAAGTATGTACTGCCAGTCATCGTGTCTGATGTGGTACGGTGACGATCCTGCCATTCCTTCCCGTCAGAATAATTTCTACAATCATCTCCGTCAGATGGGATGGGATATGAAACTGAAAGACCATATGCAGTTCGGTATCTACAGATACGATGTTCCCACTGAAGTTTTGAACCCTCATTTTTGATTAAATCTTAAGTAAACGGCTTGGTTATCATTTCTATGGATAGCCGGGCCGTTTTTTTTAGTAATGACCAATAACAGTCCAATATGAATATCAGAAGTATAAAAATACTGGCAACTGCATTCACCTGTATGTTCTTTTCTGCAGGATGGATGCTTGATGCCAAGCCTGAGATTATCCCCGCACCTGCTTCTATGGAAATTTCTTCCACTGAATATTTTCCTCTTGATAAGGTAATTGTAAACTGCGAAGATGCATCTTCCGTAGCTTGGGCGCAGAATCACTTCAACGAGTGGTACGGAGAATATGCTCCCGCAGTGAAGAGAGGAAAGAATCGTTCCGACATTGATAATGATGAAGGATATGTCCTGACTGTAGATGAGAAAGGTATTCAGATCAGTGCCAAAACCATACAGGGTGTCCGTTATGCCCTCTACTCCCTCAGGCAGGTAACTATGCCCAAGCGCGGGACTCTCGAGGTGGAGGGATGGATTTCGCCTAAAATGACTGTAAAGGACAGTCCGAAGAGCAGTTTCCGCGGAATGCATATCTGCTGGTTCAGGGAAACCAAGATATGGGAGGTGGAAAGAGCTATCCGTCTGGCCGCTTACTATAAGATGAATTATGCAGTCATTGAATCGTGGGGTACCTTCAAGAGTGAAATCGCTCCGTGGTACTGCTGGCCTGATGCTGAGATGACCAAGGAAGAGATAGCCCGTCTGAGAGGTATCGCCGATGACCTCGGTATTACCCTTATCCCTCAGCTGAATGTTTTCGGCCACGCATCCGGAGCTCGCGGAGGTGGTGGAAAACACGCTGTCTTCAGTGTGAACCCCCAATATCAGACCCTTTTCGAACCCGATAACGGTTGGAACTGGTGTCTGACAAATCCCGAGGCCAGAAGGATTATCATCGGTCTTCTCAAGGAACTTCACGAAGACTTCGGCCGTCCCCCGTTTATCCATATCGGCGGTGACGAGGCTGATGAACCAAGCTGTCCCGAATGTCTCAAGAGACCTTTTGATGAAATTTTCCTGGAACATCTCAATGCCATAGACAAGGCAGTGAATGAGATGGGCGCACGTCCTATGATGTGGCAGGATATGCTTCTGCAGCGCGGAGACGAGAGATGGAAAGGATTTTATGCCAATGGTTCGGAGGCCACTGCGAAGGCGGCTCTTACCCTTCCCAAGGATATCGTAATCTGTGACTGGTTCTACGGTGAACCGAAAGAATCATATCCCACTATGAGCTACTTCCAGGATCTCGGTTATCAGGTAGTCGCCACTCCTTGGAATAATTACAAGGGTATGGTTCCTCAGGTGAAATATAATCAGGAACATAATATGTTCGGTGTTCTCGGAACACTGTGGCATCATTTCTACGGCAGTGAACTGCGGAACATTTTCTTCCATACTGCTATGATGGCCTGGTATGGTGACATAGTTCCGATCAGCAGTATGTCCACCAAATTCTTCACCCATCTGCATCATGTATGCTGGGATATGAAGGCTACCGATATGAACCAGTACGGAATCTTCTATTACGACGTTCCCTATACCCCTTCTTCAAACTGAGAAGAAGTTTATTCTTTTACGTGAAGTATGAGACCGTTGTCCCTGACGACGGTCTCTTTCCATTTGTCGCTGTAGCCGGGCTGTTCAGGAAATTCACAGATGGATTCGGAATGTCCGTTGTTCTTGAACGAGCCGTCAGGATTCTGGATTTTGATATTGCCGTCCATATATTTGACCAGAAGATAGCAGTCCAAGTCCTGCCAGGTCTTGAGCAGGTTCTGTGCCGTGGTGTCCGAGTAAGAGGTGATGTATTCGATGGCGGCTTTGCGTGATTTGGCCGTCGGTTCGGTACCGAGCAGACGGATGGCTTCGGCATCGATTCCCTTTACCTGTTCGATGCATCCGTTTTCGATTCTGTCGTAAACGGTCTTGATTTCAGGCTGTACTCTGTCATAGAGAAGATATGCGAACTGGGCCAGGCGGTTAGTGGCCCAGAACAGTGAACTTGGACTATAGTGCATAATGTCTCCGTTGCCCACTTTTACACATTCGGGCACACGGCTGATACTGGTGTATAT
>JAGHUZ010000277.1 GCA_018064575.1 Candidatus Minthomonas equi | reverse complement strand
TATCAGGATTGGCATACCTAAACGGTTCTATCAGATTCAAGGGAAGATATCCGGAAAGGTACTTTTTCATCCCGATGTTCTTTCCATAGGATTCCCGTGACACCCTGGCTGCCAAAGTTTCAAAATCCAGTGCAGGCTTGAGGTCCAGATTCAAGGCCACCCTCTGACCTTTTTTCATAGCTACGATGGCCTTTCGGCTAAACTGAAAACCCAGGGACCCCTCGATTCCATTATTCGTAAAATCCAGTTCACCTTCCCTGGTATCCACACAATCCCCGTCAATGACCAGACTCAATCCGACATTTTTCAAATGGATACCGGCCAGGCGCATATCATAATTGGATGGTCTGAGAGCGGTCAATGAAGGAAATGTTTCTACTATGGTATGTCCAAGCGATGATGCAAATTCATATCCGGAACCGGTACTTCCGGTATATGGGTATGATTTGCCTCCAGTAGTAATGATCAGCGCTTTCGACACAAACTGTTCCAACGAAAGAAATTTTCCGTCATCCACCTGAACGTCTGTAATGAATGACTTGCCGGTAAACTGAATATTGACGACCTCGTACCCGGTCAGCACCCCAACACCGGCATTCATAGCTGTTTTCCATAAAAAATCCCTGACAGTTACACTCTTGTCCGATTCAGGAAAAAGTCTTTTTCCTCTCTCCTCCTTGACAGGGACTCCGCCTTGTTCGAAAAAATCTTTGACATCCTCATTCGAGAAAGCGAAAAACGCACTTTTCAGAAAGCCGGAATCAGGATGAATATGAGTCTTGAATTCTTCCCAAGGGGCCATATTGGTGATGTTGCACCTGCCTTTCCCTGTTATAAGGATTTTTCTTCCGGGAACGGAACCCTTTTCGACAAGAACTGTCGAACACCCGGCATCAGCCATCCTGCAAGCAGCCATAAGCCCTGCAGCGCCTCCTCCTACAATCAATATGTCTGCCCTTATCATCTCGTTTTTTGCAAAAGTAATGATTTTTAGAGAAAAATGAAAGTGGGGCAAGTTCGTTTGCGCAGGTTTGCAAATACCGTCGCAAATGGTTATTTTTGCAGCGTAATAAAATTCAACAATTCACCGATTATGAGAAAAAAAATAGTAGCGGGTAACTGGAAAATGAATACTACAGTTCCCGAAGGAAAAGAGCTTGCAGAAGCCATTGTAGCCAAACTTTCAACAGTTCCTTCAGACGTACAGCTGATTATCGCCCCCCCCTTCACTCACCTCTGCTGCGCAGGCAAGGCCATCAAGGGCACTTCCATCGCCCTCAGCGCCCAGAACTGCGCTGACCAGCCCAAAGGCGCATTCACCGGTGAAGTATCTGCAGCGATGCTGAAATCCATCGATTGTACTTATGTCATCCTCGGTCATTCAGAAAGAAGGCAATATTACGGTGAGACTTCAGCCACCCTCGTGGCCAAAATCGGACTTGCTCTGGAAAATGGTTTGAAACCCATCTATTGCATCGGAGAGAAACTCGAAGAAAGGGAAGCCGGTCATCATTTCGATGTAGTCAAAGCCCAGATAGAAGAGGTGCTTTACACCCTTACCCCCGAACAGATGAGCCAAATCGTAGTAGCCTACGAACCTGTATGGGCCATAGGAACAGGCAAGACTGCCACATCCGAACAGGCTCAGGAAATCCACGCATTCGTGCGCAAGACCATCGCTGCCAAATTCGGTCAGCAGATAGCTGACGACTGCAGCATCCTGTACGGTGGCAGCTGCAAGCCCTCGAACGCCAAGGAACTCTTCGCACAGAAAGACATCGACGGTGGTCTCATCGGAGGCGCATCACTCAAGGCCGACGACTTCGTAGCCATCGCCCAGAGTTATTGATTCACATCCACACAAGGCCTGACATTTATCGCACGACAGCGTAAAATGTCAGGCCTTGCTCCGAATCATTGATAAAAGGTTCACAAACTCTTCGGCACCTTCAGCACCATACACAGCGAACCAGGATTGGCCACTTCCATCCACTTGGACGTCTGTCGGTTCATATACTTCCTGTCCCTCCCTATTTTCCTCAGGTGAACCCGTTCGCAAGTCTGCGGATTTATAAGAAAATGCACGGGTGGCGTCTGTCTTTCTATGCCAAATCCCAACCGTGCATATACACTTCCATCACCCCATTCGAGGTCGGCATAACTCATAACTTCCGGAGGACGGACGTTTTTTATGAAATGATTCAAGACCTTTCCCATTCCGCCGCACACCCGCAGCTGCGGCAATGAAGCATACCTTTCCCATTCGAATTTCTCAGAAAACGTACCGACAGCCACCATTGTCGCGGTATCGGGCATTCCAGCCTCCATTGCCCCGGTCGCCCTTCTCCTGAACAGCCCATAGCGGTAACGGGCTTTTGTGACTCCGTAAACGTGGAAGCGTTCCAGAAATGCAGCAGCCGTTTGTTGGGAAATCTCCCGGATATCACAATTCCTGGCAAACACCCTCTCCCCCGCACCAAGATGGCTGCGCAGTCTCTTTCTGACCAGTTCCTGCCGACTCCGCCATAGATCTTCATAGATAAAGACTGTTTCCTTCCCGCCTGCGGCAATATTGTCCTCCCTTATACGAAGCAATTCCCCGGCAACTTCATCCCACCGAAGTAAAACCCTTCCCCGTAACAAATTTGTTTCCAGAAATGAAAGAGGAGAGCGGAACCGGCCAAACTGACACTCCTACCGGACATCCGCCAAGTGAATCGATAAATTCTTCAAGTTCTCTGACAAAATCATTCATTCACACATTATCTTACAGAAATTTCTCCCCTGGCAGAAGCATATGCCCGGACATAGCAGTTATTGCATCTTATACGCGGTAACGGAACCGTCAAATTCTTCCATAAGCATAGACATTAGAAGAGAGGTTCGGGGGTCATAATCGACGACCACTTTTGAATACCCCTTCACCGCCTTCCTGGTGGCAGTCACGGTAATGCGTATTGACTTGGCGGTCTTTTCTGCATCAATGGTGCAGCTGTTCCCGGAAGCGAAATCCTGAAGTTTTCCTGCGAATGAAGATATCAGAAGGTTTCCAAGTGACTTCATCGGTTTATTGCGGGATAAATCAAACTTGCTTTCGACTCCATAATTCTTCATCAGAATAAAGCCGTCAGTAACGTTGAAATAATCTCCTTTGGGGGTAGAATACGTCATCGACAGAGTTCCCGCAGGGTCGAACACCAGTTCTCCTGCCAGATTCTGAGTTTCCTTCCCCTTTCTCTTTCGTTCCTCGGTAAATTTCCCCTTTCGGATTCCGGAGTTGGAATTCGCTGATGCCACCCCGCTTATCAGGGATGATGATTCCTGTGCGCTGCAAGGAATGGACAAAACCAGTGTAAAAATACCAGCCATAAATATCAAGGCTGCGACAAATATTCTATTCTTTAACATACCGTTCATTTTAGGAATGATGTTTCATATATTCTGTTTTCATAGCCAGACGGAACAGAAGCGGTTCCAGCACGTATGTAATGAGAAGCGTGGAAGCCATTCCGATTACTGTTACCTGTCCTATGGAGAAAATGCACTGATGGGTAGTGAAGAGCATTGATATGATTACCGTAAGCAATACGAACGCGGAGAATGATATTGCAGCCTTATGGCAGATGAGAAGCCTGGTTCCCATCCCTCTTTCATTATCGAGAAGTCCGTCCATCACGAATATGCTGTAATCGACACCTATGCCGAATATGAATGAGGAAACTATGATATTGAACAGATTGAATTCTATCCCAGAGAAAGCCATCACACCCTGTACGACGAACCAGCTCAGGAACATCGGCATAAATGCTATTAAAGATATCACGAAATTTCCGAATGAAAGCATAAGCACCAGCAGAACGAAAAGTGATGACACTCCAAGTACTATATTGAAATCCGAATGGATGATTTTGAGCATATCTTCGGTATAATAATACGGGTCTATCACCACAGAACCGGGTATTTCCGAAACATAATCATCCACGGTATGAGCATCCTTCTTCTCCATTCTGGCCATTACGAAGACCATCCAGCCTCCGTCTGACGACTGTTCCACTATATTGGACAAGAATTCCTCGGGAAGAGCCCCTGACTCAGGGAGAGAAACCGGTTCGTAGTCCGCCTCTATCAGGGAGTATGCTATGGATGGAAGTGTGGCGGGAAGCGGCTTCTCACGTGTCGTCCAATACTCTTTCCATCTGTCTATATTGAGCTGCTGTTCAATCTGCGGTATAAGGATTTCATACATATGCGAACGGTCGCTGACCAGCCCGGTTCCTTCAAGACTGTCCAATACCGCTGCCACACCTCTTGCAGACAGAATGGCATCATCAAGAGTCTCCCCTGTACCGGCATAGTACATCGCGAACTTCCCTTTATCGAAATGTTCGCTGTAATAATTCTTCGAGCGCACGACATCCCTGTCAAGGTGATTGAGATTATTCAAATCGGGATTGAAATGAACCTTCGGGGCATAAAAGAAAGATATTATTATACCTGCGGCAACAATTATGACCAATGGCAGGCAGCGTTCGAAGCGGATGGAATTGAAACTGTCGACCAGTCGGAATGCCATTCGGGACCTTTTGTTCCTCCCCGGGTTGAAGAAATGAGGAAGATATACCAACGCGAAAAAGGCCGTTCCAAGATGTGAGAATGAGGCGAACAGACCGAAATCCCTGAGAAGGTCACTCGTCGTGAACAGAAGCCCGGCGAATGCTCCTACCGTGGTGAGACATCCCAGACATACCGGACGGGACTGCTCACGTATCACTATTTCAGGCTCCGAGACATACTTGTAGTGGGTTAGAACGTGCAGACAGTAACTGAGGGCGGTACCCAGAATCAGTGCCCCGAGGGCGATGGCCATCAGAGACATTCCCCCTTTGATGATGTATATAAGAGCCAGTGAAAAGGTCGAACCATAGATTATCGGAATCACCAGCATCAGCAAGGTGGATTTGTTCCTGAAACAGAATCCTATGACCAAGCAGATGACAAGCAGGGAGATGCTCAGAGTCAATACAAGGTCTGACTTAATGACTCTGGAATTAAATGCCCCCTCTATCGCCGCACCGTGAAATATAATGTCAATCTCCGGAAACGCTTCACAGATTTGATTCTTTTCTGCCTCCATCTGTTTGAGGAGCTTTCCGGCATACTTGGTATCCAATGAATTGAAGGTCGGGGAAATATAGGCGACTGCTGCGAGTGAATCCGGCGAAAAAAGAAACCCGTCTATCAAGGCATAGTCCCCGGTGTATTCTCCGAGCATATCCACAACAGACTGCGGAACTTCCTCCGGTGCTCCCTGTGCCATCCAATCCTCTATAAGCGGATATAAATCAGCACTGACGAACGTCACGGCATTGTTCATAACAAAATCCAGAGCATTCATCGCCATATCCTGGTCGAATTTCCAAAGACATCCGTCGATATTGTGCTCCACATCGTGCGCCATCAGGCTGTCGATGAACGCATCCATAGCTCCCGCGATGGTCCCGGCTGAGGCATCACAAGCTTCCTTCGAAAAAACTTCCACGAAAATCTTATCCTTGACCTTCAAGTCCCCGAAAGCGATTCTGGTTTCTTTAGCCTGTTCGGTATCCGGGAACAGTTTGAGCAGATTTTCCTCAAAACTCACATTGACGGCCAAAAAGGCGAAAAGCAAGAAGCTCCCCGTCATAGATATCCACATCCAAGCCTTATGTAAGGAAAAGAACCTGTAAATGGAGAGAAATATTTCCGCCACTTTATCCTCTGTTATGAAATGGATTTCAGAATATACTCACACACGTCATTCACCGTGACGAAACGGGCTTCATCATCGATTTTGATGCCGAACTCGCGTTCGAGGGCAAGTCCCATCAGCAGGTTCGAGAGAGAATCGAGCCCGAGGTCCTTCACCAGAACCGAATCGAAAGTGATGTCATCCTGTTTCACCGCAGGCTTCACAACTGCCAGAATGGCCTTCGTCCTGTCGAGAATTTCTTCCTTTGTCATATCTGTATATATTACTGATTTCTTGAAACTTTCATACTGCCGGTACGCTTGAAATCCTCCTCGCGCACGGTAATTTTAGCCACGCGATGAGTGGAGGGAAGTTTGGAATTCACCTCTTCTACGGTTTTGTTCATAAGAGCCACTACCTCTTCCCAAGGCTTGTTACCGAAGGCCTGCATCAAAGGGAATATTTCGATGGCCAGACACTTGGTCCCTGCGATTTCTCCTTCGCTGACGAGAACGTCTTTGATATAGGGATAGGAACTGAAATGTTCCTCTATGGATTCAGGACTGACATTCTCGCCATTGGACAGAAGTATCAGATTCTTTATGCGGCCGGTGATATACATATAACCATCCTCATCGAAACGGACAAGGTCGCCGGTCCGAAGCCAAGCATCAGGAGTAAGAGCTTCCTTCGTTTTCTCTTCATCCTTATAATATCCCTTGAATACATTGTCCCCCTTTATCCAGAGTTCCCCATTGACGAGTTTCGCTTCCTGTTCCGGATAAAGCTTGCCCACTGACGTGGGGCGTGTTTCCACATCGATGTTCCCGGAAGTCAGATTCGCCCCCTCTGTAAGGCCGTACCCGGCGAAAAGTTTCACTCCGAGTTTTTCAAACTCGCTGATAAGGCGTGGCGGCACATTCGCGGCGCCGGCAATGATGAACTTGAGTTCTCCGCCAAGGAACTGAGGACCGTAAAGTTTCGTCAGACCGTTAAGAATATCGCAGATTCCCGGCACGAGCACGAGAATATTGGGACGGATTACCGGTAATTTGGTTATGGTCGCCTTCATATCCTCACAACTGTAAATTTGCCCGCCGGAATAAAGAATAGCCATCATACCGCGGATAAGTCCGAATACGTGACTCAGGGGAATCATACTGATGGTTCTCTGGAAACCCATAAACCGACCCGGCAGGAAAATACCGTTAAATGAACCGCGCATCAGAGCCCTGTGCGGAAGTATGGCTCCTTTCGGAGTGCCGGTAGTGCCACCGGTAAAGAAAATGGTGGCGGTATCCTCTTTGGAAACTGATACGGATGGTGTTTCTGTCTCAGCCATAGATGACGCAGGAAGGACGCTGACACCTATTGCCGCAAGGCCTGCGCATAAAGGTTTCAGAACATCACCCACGAAAACAGCCTGTATGTCGAAACGCTTGCAACTGCCGGTAACAGCCTCCATAGGGAGTTGTGCGGGCAGATTGACGGCCACCATACCTGAAGATGTGACTGCCAGAAAGAGTTCTATGGCATCGATGCTGTTTCTGTCGAAAATGGCGATGTGTGAACCTTTGGCAAGATTAAGCGAGGCGATTACTGTTCTGCGACGCGCGATGCGGGAACACATCTGAGAATATGAATAAGTGTTCACACCATCTGAGAGTGCCGGTAAATCTGCATACTTTCCATTTATCCAGGAAAGGAATTCCGGTACCGTAGGAATGTACTTTACCTGCTCCATCTCCGCAGGTTCGACCATGTCATAAAAATACTGTGCCATATCTTCTATTTATTGATAATCATTGAATAACTGCGACGCCGCATCAATACTCAGTTAGGGTACATACCCCATATACTCCGCACGTCATAGTTCTTTTCGA
>JAGHUZ010000097.1 GCA_018064575.1 Candidatus Minthomonas equi | reverse complement strand
AAATAATGACAACTATTACACCTTCTTCCACGTTCGAATCCGAAATAATCCTATTGGATACCATCCTCAGGAGTTCTTCTCGCATAGCCGTTATCGGACATAATAATCCTGATGGAGATTCAGTAGGTTCTGCGACCGCGATGTATAATTACATTACAGGAAGAGGCGGAGAATGCCGTGCACTGCTTCCGTCCACCATCCCGGGGAGCCTTGGATTTTTGGACCCGGAGCAGAAAATTCTCTATCATTCTGTCAAGGAAGGAGCCCGGGGATTCTGCGCATCTCCTGAAGAAACTGTCCAAACCATCCACGACGCTGACCTTATCATCTGTCTGGATTTGAACAGTCCCAACCGCACCGAAGGACTCGAATCCGCACTCAGGACAGCAAAATGTAAAAAGGTCCTCATAGACCACCACCCTGCCCCGGAAAAAGATTTCTTCGACTTGATATTCTCTGACACAGATATTTCATCTGCCTGTGAACTTCTGTTCTGGATTCTGATGAAAATGCCGGACATTGACGGTGACATTTCCAAGATGGATTATTCTGTAGCGATATCTCTGGCCACCGGACTGATAACTGACACCAACAACTTTTGCAATTCGGCAGTTCCCTCCACCTTCAAGATGGCCTCCCTTCTTCTAGAGAGAGGCGTTGACCTTGAATCCATTTATATGAGGGTATTCGGAAGTTATTCTGAAATGAGAATGAAACTTATGGGGGAAATGCTCTCCGGAATGCTGATCGACAGAGAAAGCCATAGTGCCTGTATGGTTCTCACAAAAGAAGCTCAGAGAAAGTTCGGTTTCAGACCGGGCGATTCCGAAGGATTCGTAAATCTCGGACTGAAAATAGCCGATGTGGAAGTTTCTGTACTGTTCACAGAAGAAAAAGACAGGATAAGGGTATCCCTTAGGTCTAAGGGAGCCATTTCAGTCAACCGCCTGTCCGGACTTTTCTTCAATGGAGGAGGACACGAAAAAGCCTCCGGCGGCCGTTTGGAAATACCAGTCAGACAAGTTCAGGAATATTGGTTGTCTTCCATCAGAGAATTCATCAGGCGGGAAGGCATAAATTCTGAAGGAATGGGTTCCGAAAGATGAAAAAGAATGTTTCATATGTAATATATTCCCTCTTTGCAGTATTTGCATTAGCGGTGACACTCTCCTGCTCCAAACAGCAGACTGCAGACATTGTCAACAAGCAGGAAGAAGACATATCCAATTATCTGACCGGACATTATGCGGGCAGTGAAATCATACGCAAGAACGGGGCAAGCCGCATCATCATCGATTCAGGACACGGGGCAGACTCCCTGATGACTGGAGATTCCATATATTTCAACTATGCCGGATTCATCTTCAGCAATGGACCTTCCAAACTTTTCACCACGAATATCCAAAGTGTAGCTGAGAAAAACGGATTCACCATCACTTCCACCGATAGTACATTCGATGAATGCTCTACCCTCTTTGACTCCAAGTCTTTCATTCCGGGACTGATTAATGGCCTGGACGGAGCTAAAGAAGGCGAACACTGCGTAATTATTTTTTCCTCTACATACGGATTCCAAAACAAGGCCGTAGCCAATGTCCCGCCTTCATCTGCACTTATGTATGAAGTATGGGTTAACAAAATTAAAAAGAACTGACAAGTTA
>JAGHUZ010000136.1 GCA_018064575.1 Candidatus Minthomonas equi | reverse complement strand
TTCTATGAAACACGGCTGGTGGTTTCTTTTGTTTTTCTTCCTTGTGATGTTCTTCAAGGTATTCGCTATGTCTTTCACCAATGCCGGGGGAGGTGTGGGAGGAACATTCGGCCCTACCCTGATAGTAGGTGGACTGGCGGGATTCGTGGTGGCTGAATCTATCAATCTGACGGGAATTCATACATTGCCTCAGGCCAATTTCGTTCTTGTGGGGATGGCCGGATTGATGGCCGGAGTAATGGCAGCTCCTATGACGGCCATTTTCCTCATAGCGGAGATAACTGGTGGATATGGTCTTCTGATGCCTTTGATTATCACTTCTCTGGTATCTTATGCTACCATCAGGATATTCGAACCTTATTCCATATATTCGAAACGTCTGGCCAAGAGGGGGGAACTGCTGACTCACGATAGTGATTCTGCTGTTCTGACTCTCCTTCAGACCTCTTCGCTGGTCGAAAAAGACTTTATGACCCTCGGAATGGAGGATTCCCTCGGAAAAATGGTCAAGGCTGTGGAACACTCCAAAAGAAACCTGTTCCCCGTAGTGGATGCGAAAGGAGAATTCCAGGGTTATATCTCATTGGATGACATTCGTCAGATAATGTTTGATACGAGCAAGTATGAGAGTCTTTTCGCATATAATCTGATGAGAATGTCTCCCGACTACATACTTGAAGACGAAAAAATGGAAAGTGTGATGGAAAAATTCGAAAGGACCGGGGCGTGGAATCTGCCTGTACTGGATAGGAACAGGCAATATCTTGGATTCGTTTCCAAATCGAAGATATTCTCGTCATATCGGAGCAGGCTTCGCGAGGTGTCTCAGGAATAATACTGTTATCGATGAGTATGGAAAAACTATATATAGACAGCATTTGTTCATCTTTAGGTGTCTCTTCCTGGCAGGTGGAGCACTGTATAGAACTTTTGGAAGAAGGCTCTACGGTTCCATTTATTTCCAGATACAGAAAGGAACGTACCGGGGCACTCGATGATACTCAGGTGTCCGAGGTCAAATATCAGTGGCAGCGTTATCTGGAATTGGACAAAAGAAAAAAGTCCATTTTGGAATCCCTTGAAGAACAAGCCGTTCTTACACCGGAACTGAAGAATAATATAGAAGCCTGCATCGATTCGCAGGAATTGGAAGACTTATATCTTCCTTATCGTCCCAAGAGAAAAACCAGAGCATCCGTAGCACGGCAGAAAGGACTGGAACCATTGGCTGCAAGCCTCTATGAATGCAAGAATATTAATCCGGAAAAAGAGTCTGAAAAATACCTTTCCCCTGAAGTGGCCGATAAGGATGATGCTCTCTCCGGAGCCAGAGATATCATATCGGAGTGGATCGCGGAATCGGCTCCGGTACGCAGTCGTCTGCGTTCCGATTATATGAAGTACGGCCGTATTGCAGTCAAACTTGCAAAGGGGAAGGACCCTGACTCTGATGAGGTGCAGAAATACCGCAGTTGGTTCGATTTCTCTGAAAATCTTTCGAAAGCACCGTCCCATAGAGTCCTCGCTATGCTTAGAGGCGCATCCGAGGGGGTGCTCAGTGTCAAGGTGGAAGTGGATGGTGACCGCAGGATGGATGATATTTATTCTATGGTACTGAAGGGAAAGGCCCAGCCGAATGATGCCGTTGCCCTCCAGATAGACTATGCCGTGGAAGATGCTTATAAGCGTCTTCTGCATCCTTCGATAGAAAATGAAACACTCAAGGCCGCCAAGGATAAGGCCGATTTGGAATCCATACGCCTTTTTGGTGACAATCTTCGCCAGCTGCTGATGGCAGCGCCGCTGGGACAGAAGAGGATGATGGCGATTGATCCCGGGTTCCGTACAGGATGCAAAGTGGTTTGCCTTGATGCGCAGGGAGCATTGCTGCATAATGACACCATTTATCCTCATCCTCCTCAAAATGAAAGGACGATGGCGATGAAAAAGATTTCATCGATGGTGGAGGCTTATGATATCGAGGTGATAGCCATAGGCAATGGAACAGCCGGAAGGGAGACGGATGCTTTTATAAAAAAAATAGCTCTCCCCGAAGGAGTGAAGGTTTATTCTGTGAGCGAGGACGGTGCATCTGTGTACTCTGCGTCCCCTGTGGCCCGCGAAGAATTTCCCGAGTATGACGTAACCGTCCGCGGTGCCGTGTCTATAGGAAGGAGGCTGATGGATCCGCTATCTGAGCTGGTGAAAATCGACCCCAAATCGATAGGAGTGGGGCAGTATCAGCACGATGTGGATCAAACCCTTCTGAAAGAGAGCCTCGATTCTGTCGTAGAGAGTTGTGTGAACAGCGTAGGGGTTAATCTGAACACGGCAAGTCGTCATCTGTTGGGTTATGTTTCCGGGATAGGAACCGCATTGGCCAGGAATATAGTCGAATATAGGGACTGCAACGGTCCATTCTCCTCAAGGAAGGAACTTCTGAAAGTGAAGCGTTTGGGAGACAAGGTTTTCGAACAATGCGCCGGGTTTCTGAGGATTCCTGATGCCCGGGACCCTTTGGACAATACAGCCGTTCATCCGGAACGCTATGCTTTGGTTAAGAAAATAGCAGCCGATTCGGGTGTATCCGTTTCCGAACTTATAAGGGATGAAAGCAAGCGCAAGGGTGTGGATTTGAAAAAATATGTTTCGCAGGATGTAGGACTGCCTACTTTGAATGATATTTTTCAGGAATTGGCAAAGCCGGGCAGGGATCCCAGAGCTGCGTTCACGGTCTTGGAATTCTCAGATGACATCAGAACTCTCGAAGACCTCAAGACCGGAATGGAACTTCCTGGGATAGTTACCAATATTACTGATTTTGGGGCATTCGTGGATGTCGGCATAAAGCAGAACGGTTTGATTCATATCTCACGGATGGGTAAAGGTAAAAGGGTGAATTCCCCTTCCGATATCTTGAAAATTCATCAGCACATCAAAGTCCGTGTCGTAGAGGTGGACTTGCGGCGGGGAAGAATAGCATTGGAACTTATTTGACGGCTTGCCTGACATTTGATAACTTTGCGGTATGAAAGAAAAAGACAGAAGACCTAGAGTATTGCTTACCAATGATGACGGAGTCTCTTCCCGCGGATTGAAAATATTCGCGGAACTCCTTGCGAAATATGCCGAAGTCACTGTAGTCGCACCGGAGCGGGCGCAGTCAGGGATGTCAGCGGCCCTTTCCCTTGAGCAGGCTTTATACCTGAAACATCTCTGTCGTGACGGATTGGCCGATTGGTGGTCGTTCAACGGAACTCCCGTTTCTTGCGTGAAGGTCGCATTAAACGAAATATTTGATTATGAAACCGGAGATGTGCCCGATTTTCTCTTTTCCGGTGTAAATATAGGTTCGAACTGTTCTGTAGCTTCCATTTATTCAGGGACACTGGGGGCTTGTATAGAAGGGATATTATATAATGTGCCTTCTGTCGGCTTTTCCATCTGCACCCACGATGAGGAATGTGATATGAGTGCCGTGGAGACATTTGGGGACAGGATTCTTTCCCGGATTTTCAGCGGGGCGTACCACATCAAGGCTGATACTTATCTGAATGTGAATTTTCCCGCCCTGCCATCCTCGCAGATAAAAGGTATCAAGGCCGGTATCCGTGGACGTGGCAGGTGGATTCGGGAGTATGCACATCGTAAAGATGAAGAAAACGGCGCCCATTTGTGGATGGACGGAACATTTGAAGACATTGAACCGGAAGGGAGTATAGGAGATCACAGTCTGGTTCAGGGAGTGTATATTTCCATTGTGCCCCTGTCTGTTGATTATACGGACTATCAGGAACTCTCAAATATAGAACAATTATTATGCGATACTACATTATAGCAGGAGAACCATCGGGGGATATGCACGGGTCCAATCTGATGAAGGGACTTCTGGCATCCGATCCGGAATGTGACATCAGATTTTGGGGGGGTGATATGATGGGTGAAGTGGGTGGAACGATGGTGAAACACTATAGGGAAACGGTTATGATGGGTTTTGTCGAAGTTCTGAAGAAACTTGACAAGGT
>JAGHUZ010000161.1 GCA_018064575.1 Candidatus Minthomonas equi | reverse complement strand
CACTCGTGCCGATGATACTGCACTAACCCGTGTGGGAAAGTAGGTAACCGCCGCCCTATACGAACCCCGATGACTTATGGTTGTCGGGGTTCGTTTTTTTTCAGGACTTGATACGAACCTCGGTTTTCGGAACTCACTCTTGAATATTGGCTGAGAAGAGGTCCCGGTCAGTCGGCCAGGTGACTTTATTGAATGCATCAGACATCATCTGTCCGATGTATCCGGTGAATCTGGCTCCTTTCCAATTAGAAGTGTTGGTAATGAACATCCAGACTGTCCCATCGGGAAGGCGGCGAACCATAGCACTTACTCCTGCGAGTGTGCCTGTCCTTGTCCAGGTGCCTTTTTGGGAATTTATCCATCCCAATGGATGAGATGAATCGTCGGAGGTTTCTGTCATTTCCCTGACGGATTCCTCAGTAAGTATATCAGCGATGGTCCCATTACCGTCTATTGAACAGACGAATTTTACATATTCGGCGGGAGATGCCACCCAAGCACCTGCCCCGATGAGACCTTCCACGTTACTTCCTCCATAAGTCCGTGTGAACAAGCCGTCTTTGTTCAAATCAAATGAGTTGACGAGTTCTGATTCTTCGCCTTCGTAATATCGGACTTCGTTAGGATATTTTTCTTCATAGAAGTTTTTCGCGAGATGCATATCCCCGCATCCTGCAGGATGCAGAATTTTCTTCTGACAATACCTTTCGTAAGACATTCCACTGCATACTTCGATTATCTTTGTGAGTACCAGATAACCTATATTCGAATATCTGTAAGTGCTTCCGGGATTCGAACCGAGTTTCTGCGTCAGTGAGTATGCTATCATTTCGTCCATATCGGGCACTTCCTTCATTCCGGCCCAACTCATTATTTCTCTTGTCCTGAACATCGGGTCTCCTTTGGAACGGGAGTAGCCGGCCGTGTGTCTCAATAACATTTCAACTGTAATCCTTTTCATCCTCGGGTCAGTTATGTTCTGAAACTTAGGTTCATCCAAAATCGCTCCGGGACCGAATACCTTATCTTCCAATGACAGATAACCGTCTTCGCAGAGTTTCATTATGGCCGTGGCCGTAATGAGTTTGGATAATGAAGCCACTCTTAAAATGTGGGATGGGGTCATAAGTTCGTCTGCCTGTTTGTCCGCCCAACCGTATCCTTTGGCATATACCAGTTTGGAATCCTTTACGACCGCGAGTGATGCCCCGACGATATTCCATCTCCACATAAATCTGGTTATGATTCTGTCCATATTCTTGGATTCAGGAATATCTGACATTTGATTGGTCAGACACTGATTCAGTGGAATACCGTCGAACACATCCTCCATATCGGAGTCATTCATTTCTGCTGACGATATGTGTAGGGAAACGAGTAGAACTATTAATATGAGCAGAAAAGATGAGAGAACTCCGATTATCGTTTTCCTGTTGAATTTCATGTACGCAAATTTATGAAAAAAAACTTTATTTGGAGTTTGTAATAATATTCTTATATTTGCACCCCGCTTGGAAAATCCAAGTGTTTATTTCTAATTTTTAAATATTTACACTAATGTTAAAACAGTACGAAACCGTTTTCATTGCTACTCCCGTTTTGTCTGAGGATCAGATGAAGGAAGCGGTTGAAAAGTACCGGGATTTCATCGTTGCAGATGGCGGTGAAATCGTCTGGGAAGAGGACTGGGGTCTCAGGAAGCTTGCTTACCCCATCGAGAAAAAAACTACAGGTTTTTATCACTTGTTCGAATTCAAGGCTGATTCACAGTTTATCGCCAAACTGGAAACTCAGTACAGGCGTGATGAACGCATCATCCGTTTCCTTACATTCGCTATGGATAAGGATGCCATTGCATATGCGGAACGCAGACGTAACAATAAAAAAGAAGCTGTTAAAGAATAAGGAGGCATTATTATGGCAAACAACGAAATCCGTTTTCTGAATCCTCCTACAGTCGAGGTCAAGAAGAAGAAATACTGCCGCTTTAAAAAAGCGCATATCAAATATGTTGATTACAAGGATGCAGAATTCTTGAAACGTTTCCTGAACGAGCAGGGTAAGATACTTCCCCGCCGTATCACAGGCACTTCTTTGAAGTTTCAGAGAAAGACCGCTCAGGCCATCAAACGTGCAAGACATCTTGCTCTTCTGCCCTATGTTACTGACTTGCTTAAATAAGGAGGATAGAGTATGGAAATCATTTTAAAACAGGACGTCAATAATTTAGGTCATGCTGATGACATCGTTAAGGTAAAACCCGGATATGCTGTCAATTTCCTGATTCCTCAGGGTTATGCTGTTCTCGCTACTGAGTCTGCAAAGAAAATGCACGCTGAGAATCTCCGTCAGAGAGCGCACAAGGAGGCCAAGATTCGTGAGGAAGCTTCTGCACTTGCTGCTAAACTTGAAGGCAAAGAAGTAAAGGTGGCTACCAAAATCAGTTCTACAGGTAAGATTTTCGGTTCGGTAAACAATATCCAGATAGCTGAAGCACTCGCTGGAGAAGGTTTCGAAATCGACCGCAGAAATATCACCATCGTAAATGCTGACAAGGTTACCGAGGTCGGAACATTCGATGTATTCGTTATGTGCTATATGGATATCAAGGCCAACATAAAGATGACCGTTGTCGGTGAAGAATAATAATTAGCTGTAATAAGAAAACGGCCGGAAGTCTTCTTTCGGCCGTTTTTTGGTAAGCATAATACAATCACAGGAATATGAAGCCCCGTCTGTCTATAATGATTTTTCTTCAATTCGCCATTCTTGGCAGTTACATTACCTCGATGGGTGGGTATTTGGCTTCCATAGGTCTGGCCGGACATATAGGATACTTTTATGCCATAGGGGGATTCATTTCTCTTTTCGTTCCAGCCCTGATGGGAATCCTGGCAGATACAAAAATCGCCTCTCAGAGACTTTATGGCTATCTTCATCTTTTCCTTGCTGTCTTTTTGTGCGTTTTCGGATTCTATTGCAGCAGTGGGGCTATAACTGGCGTCAATGTTATTTGGTCTTTGCTGCTGTATGCGATGATTCCCATTTCGGTCATTCCTACCATCCCATTGGCATATTCGACCATCTTCGCTGTTCTCAAGCAGAACGGTATGGATTCGGGGAAGGAGTTTCCCCGAATAAGAGTTTTTGGGACTGTCGGTTTCATTTTTTCTATGCTGGCCGTTGACTTGCTGGGTGTACAGCATTCTCATCTTCAGTTTTTCGTAGGAGCATTTTTTGCATTCATTCTTTCAGGCTGGAGTTTTGTGATACCTGATTGCCCGCCTGCCGGAAGGGCGGGAAATGGTGCGGGCAGTTCTGTTAAACTTTTCAAATCCCGTCCTTTAGCGATATTCTTCGCATTGAGCTTGTGCTTCGGTATGTTGGAAAAAATATCCGAAGCCTACACCAATCCATTTCTTGCTTCACTGGACGTCTCCCATCCCAATGCTATCCTTTCCATTTCACGCGTAGCGGAGGTGGTGGGTATTCTTCTGATTCCTCCGATGTTGCGGTATTTTGGAATCAAGAAGACTCTGGCCGTATCCCTGTTTTCCCGGATAGTGTATTATGGATGTCTGGCTTTTGGCAGTTCGAACGGCAGTATCTGGCCGCTTGTGGCAAGTATGATTTCTTATGGCTCTGCGTTTTCGTTCTTTTCTATAGCAGGTTCCATATTTGTAGAAAACAGGGTAGAGCCCTCTTTTCGTTCCACTGCTCAGGGTACGATGTCTGTGATGACCAATGGCTTTGGCGCTATCGCAGGTTCTATGGCCGCTCAATGGCTGTTTGATTCATTAATCCCGTCATCATCCTCCTGGAGTGGGATGTGGTGGGTGCTTACCGCATTTTCGGCGGTGTTATCGGTCTTATTCATTTTAATTTTCAAACCGGGCTCGACTTCGGCTGGAAAATGATTATATTTGCGTAAACAAAATACGTTTGCGATGAAACCTACATTGATTGTTCTGGCCGCGGGAATGGGTTCCCGTTATGGCTCTTTAAAACAGATGGACGGTCTCGGCCCCAGTGGTGAGGCTATAATAGATTACTCCATTTATGATGCTATCCGAGCCGGATTCGGCAAGATAGTTTTTGTCATCCGTCACGCTTTTGAAAAGGAATTTCGCGAAATGTTTTCTGCCGAACGCTTTTCAAACCGCGTGGAAGTGGAATTTGTTTTTCAGGAACTGGAATATCTTCCTGATGGATTTTCAGTCCCTGAAGGGCGTGTCAAACCTTGGGGAACCAATCACGCAGTTATGATGGCGGCTCCTGTCGTCCACGAACCTTTTGCGGTCATTAATTCAGATGATTTCTATGGACGTGAAGGGTATGAGGTCCTGGCCGAGTATCTCCGCAGTGTAGAGGGAAAGACAGGTTGTTATTCAATGGTCGGATATAACTTGAAGAACACTCTCTCGGAGTTCGGTTCCGTATCACGCGGAGAATGCAGTGTGGATGCGGATGGTAATCTCGTCAGTATCGTGGAAAGGCTTTCTGTCGAGAGACTGAAAGAGGAAGCCAAGTGTGCCTGTGGCAGGATTCTTCCTGCCGGCACTGTGGTTCACAAAGATGCAGAGGGACTTCATCCTATAGATGAGGATGCTCCAGTGTCGATGAATATGTTCGGATTCACTCCGGATTTCTT